>CAIMMA010000137.1 GCA_903842475.1 uncultured bacterium | reverse complement strand
CGTGACCTTTCCCGGTCAGGGCGATGGGGCATTGAATCTTCAGGAGGTGGTGAATCGTATCGCCGATAATCTTATCGATATTTTTCGCCGAAACAGCGAAGGGCGTATCCCAGGACTTCCCGAGGACAGTCCTTTTCAACATGATCCCGAATGGAGCGATCTGCGGTTGTTTCATGAATACTTTCATGGGGAAACCGGACTCGGGTTGGGCGCTTCCCACCAGACCGGGTGGACCGGATTGGTGGGGAATCTCATCAAACGCCGCTACGAACTCATGATGGTCGCGAACCGGTAGGCCAGGATGGACTGGGTAAATGCTCAGGGGGTAATCTGTCATGCAGGTTTGGGGCTTGTTTTTCTGAAAATTGGTTTTGGAAATTGGAAGTATTCCCTTGGCCTGCTGAACAAAAATTAACCGCGCCGAAGCATGGACTCGTTCCTCATCCGCCAAACATCACGATTTCTTTGCCTATTATCTATGAGCACACCCAATCGGTGGCTAATAGATCTATTCGGAGTAGGTTCCCACCCGAGGGTTTTGCGGGTTTTGGAGCATTCCGCCACAAGTTGCTTGTCAATATAATCCAGCATCCAAAGTCGTTCGAAGGTTTCCTTGCCCTGCAATCGACTGAGTAATCGGTGAGCAAGAATCACGGGAACGAGCAAGCGGGGATGAGCAAAGATCGGTTTGTGAGGTTTGGGGTAATGGTATTGGGTGGCGATCCGGAAGAGCTCAAGATGGGAGATGGCGCCATCTGGGCTGGCATTGAGAATGATATTCTGCTCAAGCTCTTCACTTTTTTCTATAACCTTTAAGAGGAAATGTGCAACATCAGCAACATGGATATAGGGTATGGCGGTTTGACCCTGACCAGCTATGATCCGTGAATTCAGTAATTTGCCGGAGAGCCAGTTGTTGAGCAGGTAATAGAGCGGGAGATACTCGCACCAATCGCTGAATACCGCTGCTATTCTGATGATGGCACAGGGAAACCACCGTGAATATTCATTAACCATCTGCTCGCCGGCTTTTTTGCTTCGAGCATAGGGAATATTCGCATCGGGTGAGCTTTCTTCGCTGACGATGGTGTTGAATGGACACGAAGCCAGGGAACTGGCAAAGATGAAACGTTTGATTCCGAGATGCCTTGCCAACTCCAAGATGTTCTTTGTGCCTTCAACATTTGTTCGGGCATAATTTGTATGATCCATGTTGGTGTAATCGTAATAGCCAGCGAGATGGACTATATAATCAACGCCACCAAATTCTTTTGTCAGCGGTATAATATCCTTGAGATGATCCCAATCGGCAATGTCGGTTTGAAACCACCGCAGATTATCATTTGTCTGCGCTCCAGTTTCCGCCGCAGAACGCCTGGCAACACAGAAAAGCCGAAAATTTTCGCTGGCGGCTTCAATAAAATGCCGCCCCTCAAAACCCGAGGCGCCGGTCAGTATCAACCCTGGTAACCGATGATCCATAGGTATTTCGTCAGGTTAGATTGTTCCCGGTAGAGCATTCGAGAAGGGAGGGGCACAATGCCTCATGCAGCGTTTTGCCCGTTATTCTAACTTGGTCGAGTTTTCGACAATGGTCCGGGCAAGATCATGCAATGCAAAATGATGCAGTGGCATAACCAGATACCAATACAATCGGCCCAGGATGCCCCGGGGCAGAAAGTGGGCAGTCTGCACGAGTTGATCGGATTGCACGTCAAACTCCAGCCATCCCTCGCCCGGCAATTTCATCTGGGCATAGAGCAGCAGCCTTTTTCCAGGTCTGATATCAGCAACCTTCCAGAAATCAAGGGCGTCACCGACGCGAAGCTCCTGGTTTAACCGCCTGCCGCGATTGAGCCCATAGCCGCCGACAAGTTTGTCGATAATCCCCCGAAGTCGCCAGAGCAGATCGTACTTAAACCAACCATTGGTCCCGCCTATGGCACAGACCGAGGTGAAAACATCCTCCTGACGTTCGCCCTTTGTAAACGGAACCGTCCGAATGTCTCTTAAAATCGCCCCGGCAGGATTATCGAAATCCTTGATATCGCAGACCTGCTGGCCGGTACTGTCACACCACCGGCTGAGGACCTGATTGTGTTCAAGTTCCCGGAGCGCACCGGCAACCGCCTGTTTGAATGAGCAAGGCTGTATTTCCGGGTACAACTTCGCCGCGTTATCATTTTGCAAAACGGTTTCACTCTTGAGCCCCTCAACCAGAGCGGCCGCGAGCTTATAGGGGATAGGGGTGAAGAGAATCAGCCAGTAGGAGGATAAGCGGGGCGAGAGTATAGGAACGGGAAACAGGTATCTTTTCAGCCCCATGACTTCCGCGGCCTGCTGCATCATTTCCTGAAAGCTGAGTTCTTCACTGCCTATGTCGACGACAAGGTTCCCCTGGTGCGGGAGTTCCACAGACGCCTGCAGATAGGAAAGCACATCATCGATGCCGATGGGCTGCGTGTGGCTTCGTACCCAGCGAGGAGTAATCATCGCCGGCAATTTCTGGCAGAGATTTCGAATAATTTCAAAACTGGAACTCCCGGAACCGATAATCACGGCCGCACGCAACCAGATCGTCTCGATACGATCGGGCTTTGCTGAAAGAATTTCACCTGTCTCAATGCGGCTCAAGAGATGCTTGCTGGCACTCTCTTTCACGCCGAGTCCACCGAGATAGACGATTCGCCGCACACCGGCTTCTATGCAGGCCTCTCTGAAATTCTCGGCGCTTACTTGGTCGAGGTTCCGATAATCCTCGGTGCTTCCCATGGAGTGGATAAGGTAAAATGCCGTGTCGACCCCTTGCAGGGCGGCAGCAAGAGACGCTTTATCAAAGGTTGAGCCTTCTTGTATCTCAACCTGGTCAGCAATCGAATGCTGAACTTTGTTGCTGTTCCGCACCAATAATCGAACCTTCAGTGCTGATGTTTTAAGCAGCCGATGGGTCAGCCGCCTGCCGACATAACCGGTTGCACCGGTCACCAGTACGGTTTTGGTCTTCATTGTATCAGGCATGATTGCGTTGTTGCTGCTCGGTTGGGTGAGGATTGAGAGTTGACAGCTGGATATGCCCTCATTGTATTTACGAATAGAATGATGCACAAGGGTAAGTCTAAGCAGCGTTATTCTCGCCCTCTGTTCCGCCTGGATTGAAAAGGGCGAGACGTCGGCGCAATAGCATATTTTCAGGCGAATAAAAAGCAATTGCCATCCGGGCAAAAGGGCAATACAGTTTTTCATCACTATTACAGGCAAGTCGCACATCTTCAACCAAGGAGACAATCATGGGAACCAGAGGAAGAGAGATCGTTGGCGTCAATACTGAAAAAGTTCTGGCACTGCTCAATAAGGCCTTTGCGGATGAATGGCTGGCCTATTATCAATACTGGCTTGGAGCCAAGGTCGCCAAGGGGCCGATGAAAGAAGCGGTGATTGCCGAATTGCTGCAGCACGCCGCCGATGAATTACGACATGCCGATATGGTGACCACCCGAATCGTCCAACTGGGCGGTACTCCGCCAACCAGCCCTAAACTGTGGTACGATTTCACCAATTGCGGCTACGATGCCCCGGAGGATCCCTATGTGCTGCGGCTGCTGGAGCAGAACATCAAGGGCGAACAGTGCGCCATCAGCGTGTACAATTCGATGTTGGCCGAAACCCGGGAAATGGATCCTGTAACCTATAACGTGGCCCTGCAGATACTCCAGGACGAGGTCGAGCATGAGGAGGATCTCCAGGCGCTGCAGGAAGATATCGAACTGATGCTCGTCCGCCGCACCTGATACAAGGCCAAAGGGGAGGGCGTCTGGCCTTAATTGGGGCGGCTGCGACAGGTTGAACCCAGTTTTTACAGCAGTGTTCAATCTGACTGTATCTCTTCAGCACGTAACCACCGGCTTGGCCGGTGGTTACGTGCTTTTTATGGGGTAATGAATCGAAGAAATATTGATATCACGCGAAGAGGTCGCTGCCTTGCCCAGGGACAACACGGGCAAGGTCCGGTGGTTTACTGGATGTCCCGTGATCAGCGCGTTAACGACAACTGGGCCCTTTTATGGGCCCAGCAGGAAGCGCTTATTCATCACAAAGGGCTGTTGGTGGTTTTCTGCATGATTCCCGATTATCCCGGGGCCACCCCGCGCCACTACAGTTTCATGCGCAAGGGCTTGAGGGAATTGCAGGAAAAACTCAATCAATGCAACATCGGCTTCAGGCTGCTCGAACAGAGCCCCGAAGTAATACTCCCTCAATTTCTCGACACAATTGACGCCCATTTGCTGGTCAGCGATTTCGATCCGCTACGGATCAAACAGCAATGGAAAAAAATGCTGATCGATAGGCTCAAGGTACCCTTGCATGAGGTGGATACCCACAACATTGTCCCGGCCTGGATCATCTCCGACAAAAAGGAGTATGGTGCATATACGCTCCGCCCTAAAATAAAACGGGTCCTGGATGACTATTTAACCGATATTCCCGCAGTCCAGCTGCATCCTTTTAACTGGAATAACCCGCCCCCGGAGGCTCCTGAAACTTATCGCGGAGAAAGGGTTGCCAGCCAAACGACGGAAGCGTATCCCTGGATACAGGCAGGAGAGGCGGCCGCCCATCTGGCTGCAGTAAACTTTGTGCAGCAGAGGCTGGCAACGTATACCAAGGCCCGGAACAATCCGTGCCTTGACGGTCAGTCGGGACTGTCTCCCTATCTTCATTTCGGTCAGTTGTCCCCGCAGAGATTGGCCTGGATGGTGTCGCGTTCGGCCCTGCCTGCGGAGACCAAGGACGCGTTTCTTGAAGAGCTTGTTGTCCGCAGAGAACTTGCCGATAATTTCTGTTATTACGAGCCGGCTTATGACCGGGTTGCCGGTTTTCCGGACTGGGCCCGCAAAACACTGGATCAGCATCGGAACGACCAGAGAGCCGCTGTCTATTCACTGGCCGAATTCGAAAATGGAACCACCCACGAAATGCTCTGGAACGCCTGCCAGCAGGATCTCGTCCAGAGCGGCAAACTGCATGGCTTCTTACGAATGTACTGGGCAAAGAAGATACTCGAATGGACACCCGACCCGGAAACGGCTCTCGAGTATGCCATAACCCTCAATGACCGGTACTCGCTGGACGGTCGTGACCCAAACGGTTATACGGGTATTGCCTGGTCTTTGGGAGGAGTGCACGACAGGGCATGGCGTGAACGTGCTGTGTTTGGAAAAATTCGTTATATGAACGAGGCAGGCTGTCGCCGCAAGTTTGATGTGGCAGGTTACATAGACACGGTTTTCAACCAGGGCTGAGGTCGCTACGGGTGAGAATCGGAGGTCCTGCCGGGGCGATGGGCCTGCAGGTTCCGCGATTTTAGGCCAGAAGATAATAAAGGGCCTTGAACGGCGGTGCCTATCAAACAACCGACTCTTTTTTCAGCAAGGATGCTCTCTTGAATTTTTGTGCTCAGTGCGGTGCCAAAGTGAGGCTGCAAGTGGTTGCGGGGGATGACCGACTGCGGTTTGTTTGCGATGGCTGCCATACCATCCATTACGAAAATCCCAAAATGGTTGTCGGCACCATCCCTGTGATGGATAAGACAATCCTGTTGTGCAGGCGGGCCATTGAACCTTGTCGCGGAAAATGGACGCTCCCGGCCGGATGGCTGGAAAATGGGGAAACGGTCTCCGGCTGCGCCCTGCGTGAAACGCAAGAGGAAGCTTGTGCGGAAGTCGATGATTTGCAGCCCTACGTCCTTGCCAACCTGCCCTTTATTAATCAGGTGTATTTCTTCCTGCGGGCTCGCCTGGTTAATACAACCTTTCATGCCGGCGCCGAAAGCCTTGAAGTGAAACTCTTCTCCCCTGAGGCAATCCCCTGGGACGAACTGGCTTTTTCTGCCGTGCATGATACCCTGAGATTTTTCTGTGACGATGTCAAAAAATCGGCATTCCCCTTTCGTATTCTCGACATCAAGCCGCAACACCATCAATCAAACGATATTGGCTGAAACGTCTGCCTACACGTGCGCCTGCTTAAAGAAAACCTCTTGACGTTGGCATGGTAAGAGATAGACTATGCCAGGAGTCTGGTGCTTTTTATTGGGCATATCCAGGATATCATCCGACAAGGAGTCAACGCATGACCATCAATTTCGCCCCGTGGCTGATTTGGTTTTTAACCGGTATTGTCGTGATGCTTGCCGAACTGGTCATTCCCGGATTTGTGATCATCTTTTTCGGGCTGGGCTGTTTGGGTGCAGCTGTGGTGGCTGCCATCGCTCCAGGCGCCTACTCCATTCAGCTTGTCGCCTTCCTGATCGTGTCCTTGACCGCACTCGTAACCCTTCGGAAAATGGCCATGCATATCTTTGTGGGGCGCAGCGAGTCCTCGGGAGGCGATGATACCGGCAACGTGTCGGTCGGCACGCGGATCAAAATCGAGCAAGATATCGAGCCTGGATGTGAAGCACGGGTGCGATATCGTGGCACCATGTGGACCGCTGTTTCGGAGGATCGCATTCCTTCCGGTTCGGAAGCGGAAATTGTTGGAGTTGATAAAATCAACAGGTCTTGCCTCAAGCTCAAAGCTGTCCATCGTCTTTAAAAAAAATGCAGTCAGGATGGCTGCTTTTTCTTTAGTCATGTCAGGCCGACCTGGGGTCGGTCAGTTATCGAGCGGTATCATTTTCTAGAATCTTAACCAGCACAGGAGAGATAGTTACCATGACTCCCACACTCATTGCCCTTATCGCTGTCGCCATCCTGGTTATCATTGCCCTGGTCAAAGGGGCCGTGATCGTCCCGCAGAAGAGCGCCTTTATCATTGAACGTCTGGGCAAATTTGACCGCACGCTCGAAGCAGGTTTTCACATCCTGATCCCTTTTGTCGATCGGGCGGCTTACGTTTTCGGCCTCAAGGAACAGGTCGTCGATATTCCGGCGCAAATCTGTATCACTAAAGATAATGTGAGCGTTGAGGTTGACGGCATTATTTATCTAGAGATCCAGGATCCGCACAAAGCAGCATATGGCATCGATAATTACCTCCGTGCCGCCACCCAATTGGCCCAGACCACGCTGCGTTCCGCCATCGGCAAAATCGATCTGGATAAAACGTTTGAAGAGCGGGAAAAAATCAACACCGAAGTGATCGATGCCATCGATCAGGCCGCCATGACCTGGGGGGTAAAAGTGCTTCGGTACGAAATCAAGGACATCACCCCTCCTGTGTCGGTGAAACAGGCCATGGAAGCCCAGATGACCGCCGAGCGACAGAAACGGGCGGACATCGCCACCTCCGAAGGGTTGCGGCAGAGCATGATCAATCAATCCGAAGGCGAGAAGCAGAAGCAAATCAATGAGGCACTGGGCAAGGCTTCGCAGGTCACGCTCATTGCCGAGGCCGATGCCAATCGAATCGAATTGATCGCTTCGGCCACGGCCGAGGGCATCAATAAGGTGG
>CAIMMA010000136.1 GCA_903842475.1 uncultured bacterium | reverse complement strand
TTTCAAGATTTTTCCAATCATCCAGCCGTAACCAAACTTGCCGCCCTGGCACGTGATCCCCACGATCTAACCGCAGTTGACGGCTTGCCACCCGCGAGGGTCCGAGAGTATACCGCCTCTTTTTGCGGATTTGATCTGCTGTATGCCACCCAGCGCATCACCCCGGAGGTGATGGGCTCCCTGCAGGAGTTGGCCGACGAGGCAGGGCTGGTCGACGCCTTCAAGGCGATGAAACAGGGGACGGTGCTCAATTGCATCGAAGGGTATGCCAGCGAAAATCGCCAGGTTCTCCACACCGCTTCCCGGGATGTCTTCGACTCGGTTCCGGAAGAGCCGGCGGCGGCGGCCAAGGCGAAACAGCAATTGGCCAAGCTGCGTGCCTTCCTCGCCGACCTTGACAGTGGCCGGCTGGTCAATGGGCAGGGACAAGCCTTCACCGTCATGGTGCAGGTCGGCATCGGCGGTTCGGATCTTGGTCCCCGGGCACTGTATGTTGCCTTGAAACCCTACAGTTTGCCGGATCGGGCGGCACGGTTCGTCGCCAATGTCGATCCCGATGATGTGGCCGAAGTGCTGCAGGGGCTTGATCTCTCCAGAACCCTGTTCAATATCGTTTCCAAGAGCGGCACCACCTTGGAGACCCTCACCAATGAGCAGCTGGTGCGGGCCGCCTTGCTCCGGGAAGGATTGGATCCGGCCCGTCATCTGGTGGCGGTGACCGGCGAGGGGAGCCCCATGGATGATGCGGCTCGGTACCTAGCCTCTTTTTATATGTATGATTATATCGGCGGCAGGTATTCGGCCACTTCCATGGTCGGCGCCGTGACTCTGGGCTTTGCCCTCGGCTTTGAGGCGGTCATGGAATTCCTGGAAGGGGCGCACCAGGTGGATCGGGCTGCCGAGGACAGGGATATCCGTAACAATATACCCCTGCTTATGGCCCTTCTGGGGATCTGGAATCACAATTTCCTCGGTCATGCCACCCTCGCCGTTCTTCCGTACAGCCAGGCGCTGGCCCGCTTCCCTGCCCATTTGCAGCAATGCGACATGGAGAGTAACGGCAAGTCCGTCACCCGTCAGGGACAGCCGGTGGATTGGCAAACTGGTCCGGTGGTTTGGGGGGAACCCGGAACCAACGGCCAGCATGCCTTTTACCAGTTGATGCACCAGGGCACTGAGATTGTTCCGGTCGAGTTCATCGGGTTTCGGCAAAACCAATACGGCCTTGACCTGGAGGTCGAGGGCACCTCGTCCCAACAGAAGCTGGTTGTCAATATGCTGGCCCAGTCCCTGGCCCTGGCAGTGGGAAAACAAGATGCCAATCCTGTCCGGTCTTTTCCGGGGAACCGCCCCAATTCGGTGCTCATCGCCGAGCGGCTGACGCCACGGTCCATGGGGGCTTTGCTTGCGATCTTCGAGCATCGCATTGCCTTCCAGGGCTTCTGCTGGAACATCAACTCCTTTGACCAGGAGGGGGTGCAGTTGGGCAAGGTGCTGGCCGGGCAGCTGTTGCGGCTGATAATCGAAGGCGGTCAGGCTGGGCCAGGGGGCGCCACACCCGGCAGTCGCGAGAAAATGCTGTTACAGCAGGCGGGGATACTCTGAGCCCAGCAAGGAGAATCACGCCTGTTTTTTGGGCGCGCCAGCGGCTTATGATTTTTTGTTGACAAAGACATACCGGGCGTTTATGCTCGTCCTCTGAATGAGCATTCAATATAGTATTGCGCGTTATTACCTGTATTGACGTGCAATTCTTGTTCAGGTCTTTTTAATCGACAGGTATATTTTTAAACCACATAATCTCTAGGAGGAACACTGATGGCAAAGCATGAAACGCCTCTATTGGACGAACTGGAAAAAGGTCCATGGCCGAGTTTCGTCACCGATCTCAAACAGCAGGCGGCAACCAAGCCTGAGTGCTGGGACATCCTTGGCCAGCTTGAGCTTTCATACAAAGATCGGATCACCCATTGGAAGCACGGCGGCATCGTCGGTGTTTTCGGTTACGGCGGTGGTATCGTTGGTCGTTATTCGGATGTGCCGAAGCAGTTTCCTGGCGTAGAGCATTTCCATACCGTTCGTATTGCCCAGCCATCCGGTTTGTATTATTCCACCGAGAACCTCCGCGCTCTGATGAATCTGTGGGAGAAATACGGTTCCGGCGTTACCAACATGCATGGCTCCACCGGTGACATGGTTCTGCTCGGCACCCGCACCGAGAATTTGGAGCCGCTGTTCTGGGATCTGACCCATGATCTGAAGCAGGATCTCGGTGGTTCCGGCTCCAACCTGCGGACTCCGTCCAGCTGTCTGGGCAACTCCCGTTGCGAGTGGGCCTGTTATGACGCTCAGGAAATGTGCAACAGCCTGACCCAGCGTTATCAGGACGAGATCCATCGTCCGGCCTTCCCGTATAAATTTAAGTTCAAATTCTCCGCCTGTCCGAATGACTGTGTTGCCGCCATTGCCCGTTCCGACTTTGCTGTTATCGGTACCTGGAAAGACAATATCCGCATCGATCAGGCTGCTGTTAAAAAATACATCGCAGGCGATGCCGAGTATCCGGCCAACGCTGGTGCCCACAAAGGCGGCAACTGGGGCAAATTTGACATCGAGAAAGAAGTCGTCGCCCTGTGCCCCACCCAGTGCATGTGGATGGAAGGCGGCGAGTTGAAGATCGATGATACCGAGTGCACCCGTTGTATGCATTGTATCAACGTTATGCCCCGCGCCCTTCGTCCCGGCGCACAGCAAGGCGCCACCATCTGTATCGGCGCTAAAGCCCCGATCCTTGACGGTGCCCAGTTCGCCACCATGGTTATCCCCTTCATCGAGTGCGACAAAGAAAACGACTTTGAAGCCGTTGTCGATGTCATCGAGAAGGTCTGGGATTGGTGGATGGAAGTTGGGAAGAATCGCGAGCGTGTTGGTGAAACCATGCAGCGCATCGGCCTGCCGACCTTCCTGAGCGTGATGGAAGTCGAGGCTCTACCGCAGCATGTTAAGGAGCCGCGTTCCAACCCGTACGTCTTCTGGAGAGAAGAGGAAGTACCTGGTGGCTGGGAGCGTGACGTTGTCGAATTCAGGAAGCGCCACGCTGCCTGATAGTTGTCACCAACATACTCTAACGGAATACTTTTTAAGGAGATATTATAATGGGTTACGATCCGAAAAATCCTATGGTAGGTCGGATTACCGACTTGGGACCGCGATATTACGGGGATTTTCTGCCGCCAGTCATTAAAGCCAATAAGGGCACCTGGCTCTATCACGAGATTCTTGAGCCCGGCGTCCTGATGCACGTTGCCGAGAACGGTGACAAAGTGTTTACCATTCGTTGCGGTTCTCCCCGAGTGGCAACCGTCAACTACATCCGCGACATCTGTGATATCGCCGACAAGCATTGCGACGGTTTCCTTCGCTTCACCACCCGGAACAATATTGAGTTCATGGTGGACTCCAAAGACAAAATCGAGCCACTGAAGGCGACCATCAAGAGCTATGGCAATAAGTTCCCGATCGGTGGTACCGGCGCCTGTGTGACCAACATCGTGCATACCCAGGGCTGGCTCCATTGCCACACTCCTGCTACCGATGCTTCCGGCCCGGTTAAGGCGGTTATGGATGATCTGTTCGAGTATTTTGGTTCCATGACCTTGCCGGCGCAGGTTCGTATCGCTCTGGCCTGCTGTCTGAACATGTGCGGTGCCGTCCATGCATCTGACATCGCCATCCTCGGCATTCACCGCAAACCGCCGATGATCGACCATGCACGGGTTACCGGCGTCTGCGAGATCCCGCTGGCCATCGCCTCCTGTCCGCTGGGAGCCGTAAAGCCCTTTAAAGCCATTGTTAACGGCGAAGAAGTGAAATCTGTCAAAGTTAACGCCGAGCGTTGTATGTTCTGCGGTAACTGCTACACCATGTGTCCGGCCATGCCGCTGGCAGATCCGGAAGGTGACGGTATTGCTATCCTGGTTGGTGGTAAGGTTTCCAACTCACGGTCGGCCCCCAAATTCTCCAAACTGGTCGTACCATTCCTGCCGAACACCACCCCGCGCTGGCCAGAAACCGTCGCTTGTGTTCGTCAGATCCTGGTAGCCTATGCCAAAGACGCGAAGAAATACGAGCGGATCGGCGAGTGGGCGGAGAGAATCGGTTGGGAGAAATTCTTCGAAAAAACCGGCCTTCCCTTCACCGAGAAGTCTGTCGATGATTACCGTCTGGCGTACGATACGTGGCGCACCACCACCCAATTCAAATACACCAGTCATACTGCCGCATACACCAAATAACAGCAGGAATACGACGATCGGCTCTGATTTTCAGAGCCGATCTTTTCTTGTTTTATCATTCCCTCTTTAGGAGCGCATTATGGCACTGAGCAAAGAAGAGTTAAAACTTGCCATTATTGAAAAAGCAAAAAAATCCCCGAAACCCCAGTTGTACATTAAAGATTTTTATGAGTGCGACGCGGATTCCAAACCGCGTGAGATCAAAAATGTCGCCAACGAGCTGGTTAGAGATGGCGAATTGATGTTCTGGTCTTCGGGGTCCACCACCATGTATGCCCGTCCTGACCGCATTCAAAACGAGGAAAAATAAGTCTTTTTTTCGGTCGGTACCGCATCTGTCGAGCAGAGATCCTTTCGGGTCTCTGCTTTTTTTATTGGGTGCAGAATTAATCCGGAGTTGTGCATGCTAAGGGCAGTCAGATGATTATCTATCATGATCAGATCGATTCGACCAATCGTGTTGCCAAAGAATTGGCCAAGGAGGGTAAACCTGCGGGAACTGTGGTTCAGGCCGGGAAACAATCTGCGGGAAGAGGGCAGTATGGCCGCGTTTTTAGTTCCCCCCCAGGCGGGTTATATTTTTCTTTGATTCTCCAACCTGACTTAGAACTGGCGCATCTGCCGCTCGTCACTCTGGCGACTGGTTTGAGCTGTCGAGAGGTCCTCCAGGCATCCTTTGGACTCGATACAAGGATCAAGTGGCCCAATGATATATATCTGGACCATAAAAAAATAGCCGGTATGCTCTGTGAAAGCGTGCTCGTCGACAGTCCTGAAATCGGCTCATCCACCGTTGTGGTGGGGGTCGGCCTCAATGTCAACAGTACAGTTTCCGACTTTCCGTCCGAATTACAGCCTATAGTTACCACCCTTTTCGCACATCTGAACACTAAAATACAGCTTCCGTCACTGCTCACTCTCCTGGTCGAGACCATCAGTGCAAACGTGGAGATGCTTAGTCGTGATCCGCAAGCCATCCTCGCCCAATGGCAACGGTATGATTACCTGCGGGGACAGGAAGTTGTCCACACTGCCGGTTCCACCACGATTGTCGGGACCGGGCGAGGTCTTTCCGCTCACGGTCATTACCGGATACTGGATTTGCAAGGTGTCGAGCACCGTGTTACCGGGGGACAGCTGCGCCTGCAGACTGCAGATGCTGTCTCGGGAAGGTCAACCCCAGTGATCGCGCCATAAAATATGACTTGTTTTCAACCTGCCGATGAGCTGATATTAGATCGAAGGACCTGCCATCACCCTCGGTTTCATTTATTTCTTCTCTTAAATACTGTGTTATGGAAGATGTAACATTTTCTGCATTGGTTGTTTTTGAAGAGACGACCCATCAATTCAAGCGAACGGTCAGTCAAAAAAAACTCAACCAGTTGCCGCCAGGCGATGTTCTGGTCAAGGTCGAGTATTCCTCGCTGAATTATAAGGATGCCCTTTCAGCCACCGGGAACCGTGGCGTCACCAAACAATATCCACATACGCCAGGAATCGATGCGGCAGGGACGGTGGTTCACTCCTTGGATCCTCGCTGGACTCCGGGGGAGCAGGTGATCTGTACCGGTTATGATTTAGGCATGAATACCTCAGGAGGGTTCAGCCAGTATATTCGTGTGCCTGCAGGATGGCTGGTTAAAAAACCATCTGGCCTTTCACTGCTGGAGACCATGCAACTTGGCACTGCCGGTTTCACCGCAGCCCTCTGTGTTTCCGCCTTGCAAAATAACGGTGTTACGCCATCCAATGGTTCCATTTTGGTAACTGGTGCCACCGGTGGGGTCGGCACCATCGCGCTCATGCTGCTGCACCATCTGGGGTATCAAACCGTAGCGGTGACTGGCAAAAAATCCGCACATGCTTTTTTGGGTTCACTGGGGGCGTCAACCATCCTTGATCGGGAAGCGGCTCTCGCCGGCCAGGATAAACCCTTGCTCACCGCGCGTTGGGCTGGCGTCATTGATACAGTTGGCGGCGACATGCTGGCGACTGCTGTCAAGGCCACAGATTATGACGGGGTTGTCACAAGTTGCGGGAATGCCGCTTCGGGTGATTTACCGCTTAATGTGTATCCTTTTATCCTTCGAGGGGTGCATTTGGTGGGCATTTATTCTGCTAATTGTCCGATGGCGCGACGATTGCCTGTGTGGAACAAATTGGCAGGCGGTTGGAAATTTCCGGAACTTGCGCGCATCAGTCGCCTCGTTACCCTTAACCAAATAGAAGAGGAGATCCTCGCCATGATCGCAGGCAAAACTCAAGGGCGTTGTGTGATAGATTTGGAGGGAAAAGCGTGACCATTGCACTCGCAAAAGAAGTACTGT
>CAIMMA010000135.1 GCA_903842475.1 uncultured bacterium | reverse complement strand
TTCCGGGCTTGCAGCCGGCTATACAAGGCTGTTCCCACCCGGTGGTATTCTTCTTGGCTTTCGTAGAGGTGGCGGGAGGACTGGTTCAGCAGGTCAGCGGCGAGGTAGCCGGTAATCTCGCAGATACGCTCGTTGACCGCCTGGAAGATCCGACCCTTGAGAATCGCCAGTCCAACCGGGGCGGCCTGGAAGAAGCTTTGCAGGGTAGCCTCGCTTTGCTGCAGCTGTTCCTCCATAACTTTGCGTTCGGTGATGTCGACCAACATGCTGACCGCACAGCATTCCCCGTTCGATTCAAAGGTGGCGGAGGAGTAGAGCAGGTGCGCTTGCGTTCCGTCCTTTTTTTCGATGACCATTTCCTGGTTATCGGTCCATCCCCGCTGCTGTAAGGTTTCCGTCACCTTCCGGCTCGCATCAAAGCTGGAGGGCGGGAGGAAACTGTACGCTGTCTTGCCGAGGACTTCAGTCGCTTGCCGGCCGCTGATTTTTTCAACAGCAGGGTTAACGTCAAGATATACCCCGTCGCGTAACCGGTTAATGGCAATGCCGAACGGTGCGTGCTGGAAAATGGCGCGCCATGCCGACTCGCGTTCCCGCAGTCGCTCTTCGGCTTGTTTGCGATGGGTGTTGTCGATGATGACGCCTCGCACCCCTTGCACTTTGCCGTCGGCATATATTGGCCGCGAGAACACAATCCCCGGAAACGTGCTGCGGTCTTTGCGCAGGAACCAATATTCCTCGGGCTCTAAAATTTGACCGGACAGCACGGATTTGAAACGGGCAGCTATTTTTTGATGATCGGGCTCGGCAATACAATGCGATAGATTGATTCCTTCCTCGAGTTCCAGCGGACTGTAACCAAAGATTTCATGCGCCGATTGGTTGGCAAAGGTGATGGTTCCCTGCAGATCGGTTTCATAAATGATCTGGGGTAGGGCATTGACTAGGTTTTGATAGCGCTCCTCGCTCTTGCGGATTTGCCGGTTGGCGTTTCGTTCCAGCAGGAAATTACGTCCCAGTTCCGTCAGCAAATCAATGGTCAGTTCCAACTGGGCGATGATCTGCTGCACCTTTTTTTGGGCAAAGACCGGAAGGGCTCCCGCTGCCGTCAGCAAGGCCCTTTCCTCGAATCCATTGGCAGCGGCTCTCGTTTGCAGGAGTTCTTGTGCGGGCGGAGCAAGCAGAAACAGGCCGACAAAGATGCTGGCAACGAGTTGCCCTTCGATGATAATCGGGGCGCCGGCGTAGCTGAATCCGTTGTCACAGGTGAAAACGAGGGCTTTTTTATCGGCGGGCAGCTTGCCTGCGAAGAAATCTTCGGTCTCTAGACAGCTTTTAAAAGCGGTACGGCATCGGGTTGAGGGGTCCTGTTTGCAGAAGCAGTGCCAATCTTCCTCGATTATGACCTCGCCCCGGGGATCAACGATGAAACAGCCCAACTCGACGGCTGCGCAGAAGCGTTGCAGCGCCGATTGCAGTTTCTCGAACGGTATCAGCTGGTCGATTGGTTGGGTGCTGTCTGGCATAGTGTCACTATTTGTTGATGATCGGAAAAAGAGGAGAGGCGGCCCGGAAGGGATGGTCCACGGGGAGCGCAAAACGGGCCGGCCATGGTATGCAAAACCCTGCACGCCGCCTCTGGTAACAGCTTGGCGTGCAGGGTGAAGGGCTTGGCAGGCAGTGGACCGGTCGGTTATTCGGTCTTGAATTGCCCCACCATCTGATTGAGTTGTTCCGCCAGGGCCGAGAGCTCATGGGAACTGACGCTGACCTGCGAACTGCTGGCGGACATCTCGCCGGCAATGGTGCTGACATCGCTGATTTCCTTGGCGATATCGGCCGCGACCACCGAGCTCTGATTGACGTTTTCGTTGACTTCGCTGATGCCTTGCGCCATCTGATTGACGTTGCTGGCTATTTCAGAGGTGGCCGCACTTTGTTCCTCCACCGCCGTGGCAATGCTGCCCACCACCTCGTGGACATCTTTGATCACCGTGTTGATTTCGGAAATCTGCTGCACCGTTTTGGCGGTGGTGTCCTGGATGCTGCCGACCTTGTCCTTGATATCGTAGGTTGCGGCCGCGGTCTGTTTGGCCAGTTCCTTGATTTCGTTGGCCACCACCGCAAACCCCTTGCCCGCCTCGCCGGCGCGTGCTGCTTCGATGGTTGCGTTCAGGGCCAGCAGATTGACCTGCTCGGAGATTTCAGTAATGGTTTCGATGACCTTGCCGATGGATTTGGCCGAGTCGCCCAGCTCGTTGATGTTCTGTGAGGCCTCGTTGGCTTTTTTGGCGGCGTTTTCGGAGATGGAACGCGCTTTCTCCGCATGCTGGGCAATCTCGCCAATGGTGGAGGACATCTCCTCCGAAGCGGTGGCCACGATGTTGGTATTGGTGGTCGACTGCTCCATGGCCGCCGCGACATTGGTCATGTTGGCGCTCATTTCCTCGGCGGCCACCGCCACATTGTTGGATTTGTTGGAGGCCTCCTGGGCGCCCAGGTTCATCTGCTCTGAGATCTGGGACAGTTCGGTCGAGGAGGAGGAAAGGGTATGGACACCGGCGGCGACATCCTGGATGATGTGCTGCAGTTTATCGATGAACATGTTGAACCATTTGGCGAGCTCACCGACCTCGTCCCTGCTGAGGACCTGCAGGCGCATGGTAAGGTCGCCCTCACCCTGGGCGATATCCTTGAGGCCGGCCACCGCGGCATTGATGGGGCGGACAATCTTACGGATGGAAACCACCAGAACCAGGCCGGCAAGACACAAGGCGACCAGGACAACGGCCAGGATGATGTTGCGGATCTGCACCGAGGCGCGCAGAAACTCCTCCGCATTCTGGGTGACGGCAATCGACCATCCGTTGATGTCGACCGGGGCGCCGCCGGCGATCTTGCTATCGCCTTTGAACACGTATTCGGCCACGCCGCTTTTGCCGCCCATCATGATTTCATTGATCTTCGCCATTTCTTTAATGGTCGAGACATTGAGTTTGAGAAGATGCTCCGCCTTGGGGTGGGCCAGGATAATCCCCTCACGATTGATCATGTAGGCATATCCGGTTGCGCCCACCTTGCGGTCGGCCACCAGATGGGTGAAAAAATCGGCCTTGAGGACCAGGCAAATCACCCCCATAAACTGCTTGTCCGTGGAGCTGAGGGGTGCGGCGATCGGAACCACCAGCTGGGAGGTGGCTTTCGACAGGATCATTTCGCCGACACTGGCGGCGCCGCTCTGTTTGGCCTTCTTGAATTCTTCATTGTCGGCCACCGATATCTTGGCGTATTCCTCGCCGCCGGCCAGGACGCCGGTGAGAATCTGCCCGGCGCCATCGGTGACGAACAGTCCCTGATATTGCTGCGTGGCGTTGATGGCTTGGAATTTACCGCGCAACATCTCGAAAACGGCTTGGGTGGCCTCCTTTTTTGCTTCCTGATCGCCCTGGCGCACTTTTTCCAGTCCGGCGACAATAGACCGATCCAGGGCCAGCAAGGCCACCGTGTCTTGTTCGGCATGCACCAGATTTT
>CAIMMA010000134.1 GCA_903842475.1 uncultured bacterium | reverse complement strand
CCACAGGAACTCACCTCTCGCGTCAACACTGCCAAAATCAGCAGCACCAAAGACCGCCTCTCCAAGCCCTATATCGACAAAGACCATCTCGATGTGGCCCTGGCCGAGTGGGAAGTATTGCAGGCAGAACCGGAAACGCTTGATTTCTACCATCAGAAATTTTTGAATACCGTTGCCCCTGCGCCAGCGGCACCAACCGAACCAGCCCCGCCCGCTGCCGCAGCACCTGCACCCAAACCTGAACCGCCTCCTGCTGCACCTGAACCGCCCAAGCCGCCTCCGCTGCCTCCGGATGCCGAAAAACTGCTGGCAAGCGCGAATGAAGCGATTGCCAAAGTCGAGGCCCAAGCAGACGCCGCCTTCGCCAAACTGGGGATGACGCGGGCGGAAGCGATGGCCAAATATGCGCCGCCGCCCAAGGCCGCAACAGCATCTACCCAGCCTGAGTTAGAAAAGATGCTCGCCGCTGTCCAGCAGCAGGCAGACGCCGCTTTTAAAAAGCTGGGGATGACGCAGGAAGAGGCGACCCAAAAATATTTAAAACCACAGTCAACCCCCAAAGACATTGGGCACGAAATAACAAAGCTGACAGACGCGCTGCAGGGAATCGAGGCGAAGCTGCAGCAATCAGGCACCACCCTGCAGGAAGCCGCGGCCAAAGCGCTGCCGAATATCGATCCAGCGTCACTTGACATCGGCAAGATGATTGCCGGGCTGACCGCTCTGGCGGCAGACCTTCCCCCCAATGTTGAAGCAGCCCCGGCACCACCAAAGCCGGAAGCAGCTGAAACCGAGATTGCGGCGCCTGCGGTTGGCGGAGAGGCGGAGGTGCTGGACTCGGTCGATGCCGTTATGAAGCGCCATGCTGCCGGAAAAAAGCTGTCCGGTCTTGATTTAAGCGGGCTCGATTTCAGCGGCAGGGATCTTTCCCACGCCGATTTTTCCGGATCGACCCTGGTGAAGACGAGGTTCCGCGGAGCTGTTTTGCAAGGCGCGCTGTTTGCAGATGCTTTGCTGGCTGATGCCGATTTTAGCAGGGCACGGATGGCGCAGGTTAGATTAATCCGGGTGCAGGCCGTAGGCGCAACATTTCCCGGAGCCGACCTGCAGGGGGCCGATCTCACCGGCGGCAATTTCAGCGGCTGTGATTTCAACGGAGCAGATTTTTCCCAAGCCTGTCTTTCCGGAGCGCAGTTTGCCGCCGCATCCTTGAAAGATGTTAAGGGTGCCGGATTGACCGCGATCAAGGCAAGCTTCCCCAAGGCCGATCTTTCCGGAGCCAATCTGAGTCAGGCCATGCTCACCGCCGCCGATTTCACCGATGCAACCCTTGAAAACACCTGCTTCAGCCAAGCAGAAGCCTCCAGGGCGACGTTTGGCGGAGCGCATGGCCGAGGGGCGGATTTCAGCGGGGCAAAAATGAATAATTCCCGGGCCGGCAAGACCACCGAACTTTCAGGAGCCATCTTTACCGGGGCGGACATGACCCGTTCCTGTTGGGAGCGCTCCAGTCTGACCGACGCCCGCATGGTCGGAGCGGTGCTTGATCATGCCAATTTCAGCAGGGTCAAGCTGGACCGGGTGTACATGGTCAATGCCATCGCCAAAGAGGCTAACTTTATGAAAGCGGTGATGATCGACTGTGATCTGCGCGGCGTCAATTTTTTCAATGCCTCTTTCCGACACTCGCAGCTCAACGGCTGTGATTTAAAAAACTCCAGCATGTTCGGCACGGATCTGTATGGCGCAAAAATCGTGGCAAGCGACACCGCAGGGACCGATTTCAGGAGAGCGCAAGCGAGATCGGCAGTCTAGCGTCCTGATTTATCAAGGAGTCGTACATGGCATTCATCAGAAAAAAATTTAGTTTTGTATCACTGGCGCCGACACTCACCGCCGACACCTTTGACGTCGTCAGCTTCAGTGGCACCGAAGGACTTTCGAAGCTGTATCAGTTTGAAGTGATCCTGGTGTCGGAGAACGACAACATTGATCTGGAAAACGTGATCCAGTCCCGTGCCAGCCTCACCATTCTTCGTGATAACGGCAATATCGTCTTTAACGGCATCCTGTCCGAGCTGGAACAGATGGGAACCGCCCAGGGGCGCACCCAGTATCGGGCGGTCCTGACCCCGGCGTTTTGGCGGCATACCTTGACACACCACAACCAGATTTT
>CAIMMA010000133.1 GCA_903842475.1 uncultured bacterium | reverse complement strand
GTTGGAAAATGGCGTAATTGAGGGCGGCATCCCCCCGGAGCTGCTCCGGGTCAGTGAGGAAAAAGACAAAGGGCAAGGCACCCAGGCCATGCACGGTGCGGGCGATGACCAGGCCGTCGCCACCGTTGTTGCCCGGCCCGGCAAAGATGCAGACCGTTTTGCCCGCCAACGGGCCCAGGGTCTGCTCCATCCGTTCAACCGTGCCCCGGCCGGCATTCTCCATCAGCACCATGCCGGGAATGCCGATATCTTCGATGGTCCGCCGCTCGAGTTCGCGCATTTGTGCAGCCTGGGCCAGTTGCATGAACGATTCCATCCTATGATTGCGGGGTGAAGAGGAGTGCTGCCGCTTGCTTGGGTTGCGACAGCTGCAAAAATATCACTTGTTGTGCATAGTATAGAACTCCTTGGCCTGCAAGGCAACAGCGCATTCGGGATCAGGTCCAGGGGCGGAAACCCTCACTTCGGCGAGGTGGCGCGCCGGTCCGGCTGGGTCAGCGTCTCCCTGCAGAATGCACAAGGGGAAAAACCCGCAGCCGCCGCTACGGCAGCATCCTTGAATTTGATCCGGCAGCGGGGACAATGGTACTGCTGGCAATTCGACAGATGAAAGATGCCGGTGGTTCCGTCGGCATGGACCGGCAGTCGGCGTTCTTGTTGCGGGGCTGATAAGGGCTGGCGAAGGCCATACCTGGTCAGCAATCGCCCGGTCCAGGTCAATATTCGGTCGTATATTGGTCGGAGGAAACGGTTGCAGCCGACAATGACCAAATCTTGGAGGCGTTCCGGGATCAACGGGCGTTCCTGATCCGTTCGTCGAAAAATGAAGGTGGTCAGTACCAGGAACAGGAGGTTGGGCAGCCACATCCCGAGAACCATGGGCAGCGCACCCGATTCGCTCAGCACCCGGCCGGTGGTGAAGGCGACATAATAGAGAATGAAAAAAGCAAGCCCCAGAGGCAGGCCAATGGCTCGCTTGCCGGCCCTGGCCTGCAGCCCCAGCGGCATGCCGAGCAGGCTGAGGATGAAACAGCCGACCGGCAGCACCAGGCGGTGATGGTATTCGGAAAGCAGCATTCGGCCCGGCCTGGTGTCCAGCCCCTGTTTTTTGGCGGTGTCCAGCAGCTGCTGCTGGCTCATGGTCCCCCGTCCCAGCGCAGTCACGTCCTCGCCGCCGACCTTGGTCGGCGGCCGCAGGGAAATCCGTAGTTGATACCGTTTGAAGCGGATCACCTGATTGTCGGGGCCATCGGCGTTATGCAGGGAGCCGTCCTCGAGCGTGATGTTCACCTGCATTCGTTCCATCTCCGCGGCCATCCGTCCGGATTTAGCCACGGTGATCAGCGGCTGGGTGCGTCCGCGCATATCGGAGACATAGACCCCGTGCCAGTTCTGCTGGGCGTCGATGTCGTCGACATAGACCACGATATCCCCCAGTGCCTCGGTGAATTCTTTTTCCTTCAGTCCCTTATCGATTTTTTCCTTGGCCAGCTGAAACATCAGCTGCTTGACCCCCAGGGACCCGGCGGGTATGAGCCGGACGGAAAAAAATCCGGTCAGGCAGGCGATGGCCGCGGCGATGAGCAGGACCGGCGGCAACATCTGCCGCAGGCTGACGCCGCAGGCCTTGAGCGCCAGGATTTCGCGGTCATTGGTCAGGCGGGTGAAGCCGATGATGACCCCGGCCATGCTCGCCATGGGGATGACGTAGAGCAGCATGTGGGGGAAAATATACGAAAAAAGGCGAACGAAGTCGCCGGTGCCGATGCGAAGGGCGAGCACCACATCAAGCAGCGGAATCAGGCGGATCAGGAAAAAGACCGAGTACAGGATCAGGAAACTGGCAAAAAAAGGAGCGAGCAGTTCGTTGGCAATATAGGTGTAGAGCAGCAGGGGCAGCCGAAAACGAACCGATGGCCCAGTGCTTTTTTTGGCAGACGACCGAAAACGGAGCGGTACGTCAGCCAGGGGCCGTCTACTTTTCATTGAGGACGGACTTGATATTGACATTGATCCAGTGCTGATCCCACCACTGCGTCGGGGTGACGAAAATGCCGTGCACCAGCATGGAAAAATGGAGATGGTCGCCGCCGGCCATGCCGGTCGTCCCGGATCGGCCGATCGGTTGATCTTTCTCCACCAGGGTGCCTACCTTGGTATCGATGTTGCTGAGGTGGGAATAGAGGCTGAAAATCCCCTGGCCGTGGTCGATGATAACCATGTTGCCGTAAATGCCGAGATATTCGGCAAAGACCACCTTGCCCCGGTTGGCCGAGCGGATGCCCACCCGTTCGGTGGAGGCGATGTCGACGCCGAGGTGGGTCTGGGTGTCGATGGCTTGGCCGTTGTACATGTAGGTGCGCTGGTCGGCGTATCCGGCTCGACCGGAGCCGGCCATGCGGAAGAATCGGTCCGACCAGAGCTGTTGCGGATCGGGGGTGGCGCAGACCTTGGCAATGGTCCGGGCATTGCTCTGCCGGAGCTCCCGGTTGACGTAGAGATATTTTTCCAGCAGGCTGCCCTGCATCTCCGGGTAATGCTCTTCGAATTCGGGAATTTTCTGCTGGAGAAACTGCTCACTGACGTTGATAGCGTCCCGTTTGTCCGGTTCTTTTTTAAAGCTGCTGACAAAGGGGACCACCGTTTCATTGCCGGCTTCGTCGCTGCCGACCACTTTGGTGCTTGCCGGCGCTTTAGCGTCCCAGGGCAGGGCGAAATAGGCGATATAGGTGTTTTCCTTGCCAGTGGGGAATCCCGGGAAAAAAGCGGTGTCAATCAGGACGCCGTGGCGGCCCGGCCGTTCGGATATCGTATAGACCGCCATGGCGCTGCCGCCGTTCTGGAGCAGGCGTTGGGCATGGGCAATGGTTACCTTGGGCGGCGTTGTGTCCATGGTCACGCGAAGCCGCTGCACGGTCTGGTTGCCCTTGAACAATCCCATGAGGGAGAAATCCCGGACCGAAATGGTCAGCTCGGCTTCGCCTTCCTTGATCCCCGCCTTCTGGGCATCGATGATCACGGTTTCCTTGATCGACAAGGGGCCGGCGGCCTTGAACCAGGCCTGACGGGGGAACATCTTCTCCAGGAGCAGGGCTTTTTTCTCGCCCTGACTGAGCGTAATGGTGATGGCGCTGAGACCGCTTTTTTGATCGGAGGCCTGGAGCGGCAACTCTACCTTGCCGCCGAGGAATTTGATCTCTTTTCCCAGCACCAGGGTGGGTTTTTCAAATTCGAACAGCAGAAAAACCACCACGAGCAAGGACACCGCGGCAACGGCGGCTAAGGTCAATCCTACCGTTTTGAAAAAATCGCTACTCCTGCGGGAGGAACTGCGCAGTTTGATGTGTTTGGCCATGGGGGAATCGAAGGTGAGGGTTGGGAAGTAAAAAGCTTAGCGGGCGTTGCTATTCGTTCCAGATGACATCGTAACGCTTGAGGTGCATGTCGGGTATCGGGATGATCGTAAAACGTTTCTCGGTTTTTTGTTCCAACTGCTCAACATTGTACGATTCTTCGTTGAGCAGCATTTCCGCGATATGGGGATGCACCTTGATGGTGACATGCGAGCCGCCGATCTTGCGGGCATCCCGGGTGATCTTACGGAAAATCTCGTGGCAGATGGTGCGGCGCGACTTGATAAACCCGTCGCCGCCGCAGTACAGGCATGGCTCGCACATCATCTGGGTCAGGCTTTCCGACAGCCGTTTACGGGTCATCTGCACCAGGCCGAATTCCGAGAGCTTGAGGATGTTGACCTTGCTTTTGTCGTCGCGCATGGCCTCCTGGAAGGCGGTGTAGAGCTCTTCCCGGTGCTGCTCGTTGTCCATGTCGATGAAATCGATGATGATGATCCCGCCGAGATTGCGCAGCCGGAGTTGGCGGGCGATTTCCCGCACTGCCTCCATGTTGGTCTTGAAAATCGTGGCCGCCAGGTCGGTGGAGCCGACATAGCGGCCGGTGTTGACATCGATGACGGTCAGGGCCTCGGTGGGTTCGATGACGATATAACCGCCGGAGCGCAGCCACACTTTTTTATTCAGGGCGCTGTTGATGTCGTTTTCCACCCCGTAATACTCGAACATGGGCAGGTCGGCATCGTAATAGGTGATCTTGTCCTGGAGTTGGGGGGCAAAGGTCTTGGCGTAGCCCATCAGCTGTTCGTAGACATCCCGGCTGTCGATCACCAGTTCGTTGATGTCCTCGGTGAAGAAGTCGCGCACCGCCCGGAGGATGATGTCGAGGTCCTTGTAGATCAGACAGGGCACCTGGGCGCGTTTGGATTTGGTGAGGATTTCGTCCCAAAGCAGCAGGAGAAACTCCATGTCCGCTTCCAGTTCCTCGTTGCCGATATTTTCGGCCACGGTACGCATGATGAAGCCGGTGCCCGGGGGGCGGAGCACTTCGATTTTGTCGCGCAGCAGTTGACGGGTGGTTTCGTCCTCGATCTTGCGGCTGATGCCGATGTGGTCGGTGAGCGGCATGAACACCAGGTTGCGGCAGGGCAGGGTGATGTTGCAGGTCAGGCGGGCGCCTTTGGAACCGATCGGTTCCTTGGCGATCTGCACCAGAATTTCCTGGCCTTCATGGAGGATGGTGTCAATGGTCGAGGTGGAAGAGAAATTCGGCGGCAGGGTCTGTTTGAGTTTATGGCCGGGGGCGAGTCGCTGATAGTTTTCGGCAAAGATATAGAGGGCTTCGTCGACGTAAAGAAAGCCGGTACGCTCCAGGCCGACGTCGACGAAAGCTGCATCGATGCCGGGCAGGACCCGAACCACCCGGCCGAGGTAGATATTGCCGATCAGCCCTTTTTCCGAGAGCCGCTCCATATGGAATTCGCGCAGGTTGCCGTTTTCCACCAGTGCAATCCGGTTCTCGTAGGAGGTTGCATTGATGAGAATGTCTGTGTACATAGAAGGTCTCGTAGTCGGCCGAATTCTGTGGGCTGCGTCTTCCGGATAAGGCGCATACTTTTTTTATGGAATAAGGCATTTACTATACTATACTGTCGGTAAATCGCCATAATAAATTGGCTGCGGTACGGGGCACTTCCCCGACGACCGGGCGGTGTTTATCTGGTAACTGATTTGATTTCGGTGATAATTCCCACCTTTAACCGTGCGCTGCTGCTGGAGCGGGCCATTCGTTCGGTGCTGGCGCAGCGGATGGCCTGCGCCGAGCTGATCGTGGTTGACGACGGTTCCACCGACGACACCGCCGGTGTGGTGGCTCGTCTGGCCGGCGAGGCCTGCCTGCCGATTCGTTGCCTGCACCAATCCAACCGGGGTGCGGCCGCGGCCCGCAACCTCGGCATCAGGGCGGCGCAAGCGACCATGCTCGCCTTTCTTGATTCCGATGACTGGTGGCAGCCGAAAAAATTATTGATGCAGGCTGCCGCCATGGCGGCGCATCCCGAGTACTTGATCTCCCACACCCGCGAGCTCTGGTATAGGCACGGGCAGCGGTTTAATCAGAAAAAAAAGCACGACCCGCCTCATGGGGCGGTGTTCACCGCTAGCCTGCAAATGTGCGTGATCGGCATGTCCACCGTCATGGCGCACCGGTCGGTGTTCGATTGCCATGGGCTGTTCGATGAAACCCTGCCCTGCTGCGAGGATTACGACTTCTGGCTGCGGGTGGGGTGCCGGGAACCTTTCCTGCTGGTCGCCGAGCCGCTGACCTGCAAGGATGGGGGGCGGCCTGACCAGCTTTCCATGCAGCATCGTCTGGGCATGGATAGCTACCGCATCCAGTCGCTTTGCAACCTGCTCGATAGCGGTCGACTCGACCCCGGCCAGCGCTGCGAGGCCATGGCGCATCTGGTCCGCAAATGCACTATTTACGGCCAGGGCTGTTGCAAGCACGGCCGTCCCGAAGCAGGGGCGTACTATTTCGCCCTGGCCGCGCGTTATCAATCTTCACCGGAATAGCTTGCTTGAAACCGACCGCATCCTACGGCGACCCCGCCCGTTACCTCACCCGGCTCCATGTGGCCGAAGACTGTCTTGAGCTCCCCTACACCCAGGAAATCATCGAGCGCGCCCAACTGCCGGTGACCGTGGTCCCCGAGCGTGGCACTCCGGAGATTGCCGGCGAATATCCCGCTAACCTCAGCGCCGGCAAGCACCATCTGCTGCTCTGTCGTAACCGGGGCGCGTTTTTTAAACCCTGCCCCGGTACCCGCGAATATCGCTGCTGCGACTACCAGGTGCTCAATATCGGCATGAACTGCCCCATGGATTGCGTCTATTGCATCCTGCAAGCCTACCTCAATAATCCCTGGCTCAGTTTTTTCGTCAATATCGAGGATTTGTTCGTCGAACTCGAGGCGGCCCTCGGGCGTGAGCCGGAGCGGTTTTTCCGGATCGGCACCGGCGAGTTCACCGACAGCCTGGCCTTGGACAGCCTCACCCATCTCAGTCCGCGACTGGTGCGCTTCATCGCCGACCGCAGCAATGCCGTGCTCGAACTCAAATCAAAGAGCGTCAATATCGGCAATCTCCAGGGGCTCGACCATCGGGGCCGGACCATCGTCGCCTGGTCGCTCAACAGCCCAACAATCATGGCCCGGGAAGAAATCCGCGTCGCCACCCTGGATGAACGGCTGCAGGCCGCGGCCCAATGCGCCCAGTGGGGCTACAGCCTGGCCTTTCATTTCGACCCGATCATTTTTCACGAGGGGTGGGAGGAGGGATACCGGCAGACCATCCGTCGCCTGTTTGCTGCGGTTCCGGCCGAGTCGATCGTCTATATCAGCATGGGGGCGCTCCGCTACCTGCCGGCCCTCAAGCAGATCGCGGCCGAACGTTTTCCGGCCTCGCGTTTTTTCTACCAGGAATGCATCGACGGCCTTGACGGCAAACGCCGTTATTTCAGGCCCCAGCGGGTGGCCATGTACCGGGGCCTCCTCAACGAATTGCAAAAATATACCCATCCCCGGACCTGCATCTATTTCTGTATGGAAAACGATACGATCTGGCGCGAGGTCTTCGGTTTTACCCCGGAGGAGCGCGGCGGCCTGCCGGCCATGCTCGACCGGGCGGTCCGGGGGGCGTGGTGACGTCGGTGGCAGGCGGTTTGAGCAGGCCGAAATCGAGGCGGCATCCGGTGCCTTCAAGGCCGGGTCCATTGTTGGTTGGTTGGCGGTATTGCTGACACGGGAGCGAAGCTGTGGCCACATCGTTTTATATGAACCTGAGCACTAAAATTATTTTGGTGCTCGTGTTCTATATACTGGGAATATCGAGCATGGGACTGGTTTCCTATGAGGATCTGCGCACCACCGAGGAAAAAGTCGAATTTCTGGAACTCGCCTACGATTTGCACAATATCATTCTCGAAGTGCGCCGTTATGAGAAGAATTTCCTGTTGTACAATAAGAACGAGGCCTTCCGCGAAAACAAAAGGTGCCTGGCACAAGCCAAGGAAACGGGAAAAGCCCTGTTGGCCAGGGTCGATAAATATCGGGTGGCCCCGATGCTGCGGGAGTTTGATGGGCAAATTATCGCCTATGAGGCCACCATGGATCAGCTCTCCCAGCAGGAACGACTGCACACCGTCGACTACGCCCGGATCGAAGAACGGCTGCGTGATCAAGGCAAACAGATGGCTGATTTGAGCATGGAGTTGGTTGATTTTGAACGCAATCAAATTCATGTCATTCTGCTGGTTTTGAAAAGACAACTGGTATCGTGGGCCTCCCTGGCGGTGCTGATCGGGATTATCCTGTCGTTATTGATCACCTATTATATTTTCAAACCGCTTTTTATGATCAAAAGAGCGACGGTGGATATCGCCAACGGCAGATTCAACAAAATTGAGGTGATTAATACCAGAGATGAAATGCAGCAGGTGATGGAGGCCTTCAATGCCATGGTCTTTGAACTGGAACGGCGGCAGGATCAACTGGTGCAATCAGAAAAACTCTCGTCGATCGGCACGCTGACGGCTGGGGTGGCCCACCAGCTGAACAATCCGCTCAATAATATTTCCACCTCCTGTCAGATTGCCATGGATGAACTGGCCGCGGGGGATCAACAATTCATCATGCGCATGCTGCACAACATCAACCATGAGACCCTCAGGGCCAGGGATGTTGTGAAGGGCCTCCTTGAATTTTCACGGGTGAAAGAATTTACCCTGCGGCCCTCGCAACTCTCCGCAGTGGTCAAACGTGCGGTTCAGCTTGCCAAAAGTCAGGTTTCAGCCGATATCGATATCGTGTTGGCTGTGCCGGAAGATCTCGTGTTTCCCATGGATGCCCAGCGTCTGCAGGAGGTTTTTATCAACCTGATCATCAATGCCACCCAATCCATCGAGGGCTCCGGCCAAATTATCATTACGGCGGTACCTGACAAAAGCACCGGAGAAGTGCGGATCGAAGTGTGCGACACCGGTCAGGGCATCCCGGAAGCGATTCAGGGGCAACTTTTCGATCCCTTCTACACCACCAAGGAAGAAGGGAAGGGGACCGGCCTCGGCCTCTCGGTGGCGTACGGCATCATTCAAAAGCACCACGGCAACATCACCGTGCAAAGTAGTCCCGGAAAATTCTGATTGTCGATGACGAATTGATCGCCCGTGAAAATCTTGCCCATATCTTAACAAAAGCCGGCTATGCCACGCTGGTGGCGGAGGACGGCCAGCAGGCGATCGATATCCTCAAACAGGAAGAGGTCGATCTTGTGCTCACCGATCTGCGGATGAAAGGGCGAGACGGGATGGCCGTCTTGGCTGAAACCAAAAAATTGTGGCCGTCGACCGAGGTGGTGGTCATTACCGGCTATGCCAGTGTGGACACCGCGGTGGAGGCGATGCGGCAGGGCGCCTATCACTATATCGCCAAGCCGTATAAGCTTGAAGAGCTGCGGGCGGTGGTTGAAAAGGCCTTGGAAAAAAATCAGTTGCGCAAAGAAGTCCAGAGTCTGCGCCAACGGGTGTCTGCCCAGAACGGAGCCGCTAAGATTATCGGTCAAAGTCCGAAGATCTTAGCCCTCCGCGAAAAAATCAGCCAGGTCGCACAGCTTGACTGTAATGTCTTGATCCAGGGCGAAACCGGCACCGGTAAGGAACTGGTCGCCAGAACCATCCATGAATTAAGTCCTCGAGCCACCCAACGTTTTGTGGCGTTCAACTGCGGCGCCTTTACCGAAGAGCTGATCACCAGCGAACTGTTCGGGTACGAACGCGGGGCGTTTACCGGGGCGAACAAAATCAAGAAAGGACTCCTGGAGATTGCCGACAACGGCACGGTTTTTTTTGACGAGGTGGGAGAACTCCCCCTTTCGATGCAGGTGAAGCTGCTGCGAGTGCTCCAGGAGCGGACCTTGTTACGGGTCGGGGGCACGGAAGAGATCGCCGTAGATATCAGAATCGTGGCGGCCACCAATAAGGATTTAAAAAAAGAGGCTGAAGAAGGCGCCTTTAGAACGGATTTGTACTATCGGCTCGATGTGTTGACCCTCCATGTGCCCTCCCTGTCCGAACGCAGAGAGGATATCCCCCTGCTTGCCGACCATTTTCTGGCAAAGCATACCCGTCCGGGCAAGGTGGCGCCCCGCTTGTCCGGGGCCGTCGCCCAGCAGCTGATGAGCTATGAATACCCCGGAAACATTCGGGAACTGGAGAACATCGTGCAGCGTCTCCTGATCCGTTGCGATGGCGAGGTGGTCGAACCGCAACACCTGACCACCGATTTAGGTGAGGTCGGGACCCTGGCCCTTCGCGGCA
The DNA here is from genome assembly GCA_903842475.1 of uncultured bacterium. Classification (GTDB taxonomy): domain Bacteria; phylum Desulfobacterota; class Desulfobulbia; order Desulfobulbales; family Desulfobulbaceae; genus Desulfobulbus. The sequence continues at coordinate 168 of CAIMMA010000133.1, read as the reverse complement.
ACCGCCAGATCTGGCCGGCGCTGGATGAGCATGAGAAACAATACATCCTCGAAGTCCTCGACGAGGTCGAGGGGAATAAATCGGCCGCCGCCAAAATTCTCGGGATCGATCGAGTTTCCCTGTGGCGCAAAATAAAACGCTACGACCTGGAAAATCCTGACGCCTGAT
>CAIMMA010000132.1 GCA_903842475.1 uncultured bacterium | reverse complement strand
GTATTATTAACATATCCAACCTCATCAGCAATGTCAAGAGTATATCCTGAAACTTCCTGATACACCTGTGTCCTTTCCTCTTTAGTCCATGTTACACGCTTGTGGCAATTGTAGAAAGCGCATGAGCATTCGTCCTGATGTCACGGGGGCGGGTTAAAACGGGCCACGCCGGGGCGGCCAATTCTTTAATTATTCCTCAACTTGTCAAGGTATTTAGGAACTGCACCCTTTGACTTTCTCATAATCGTCTGATAAATTTCCCGGTCAGGAGTTTTACCCATTCTTTTAGCGATCAGACTTTCAATATGCTTCCATAGCTCAACCGTCAGAAGCACATCATAGAGCGCACGGTGGCATTTCCCTTCCTCCGGTCGAGGAAGATTCAGGTGCTCTGCCAGTGTTGAAAGCTTGTGCCTCGGCGAATCCAGAATCAAACGGCGTGACAGCTTCATCGTGCAGAAGAACGTGCGATCGTGAGCAATCCCGGCTCTGTCCATCTCTGCATGATAGAAGCTGGAATCGAAAGAAGCATTGTGCGACAATTATTCGGACACTGTTTTTTTTGTGTTGGCGACGCATACAACAGTTTTTTCATCGGAACTCCCCCATACTTTGCCGTTATAGGAAACGCTCGCAACCTGACTGCCGTTTCTGTGCTTATCGAAAATCTCGGCAACGAGATCACCGCCGCCAAGATTCCACTCCTTGATATACTCCAGCGTCTTCCTGGAGCCATCTGCAAAACTGCCGACCTCCAGTATACGCAATGGTGACACATCAGCATATTGCTGTAATTCCGGGTTACCAACGCCTTTAAGTTTTAATAGCATAGTCTTCCTTTATTTGTAAAGTTCTTGCTCATGTGTGCAGTCTTATCCTGGTAGCCGGAGTAGCCCATCGGAAGCAAGCAGTTCATGGATTGCCAGAATGACGCAAACAGCAGCAGTTTGATTTTTTGCGAACTTCCATGGATGGCTGTAACAGCCCGATATAAAGCCTTCAATGGGTTAAAAAATCCAGCTTGCCGGACTTTTCTGGCACCCCAAAATACCGCGGTTTACTCTGGCAGCCGGAGCAACCCGTCGGAAGCCAGCAATTCATGGATTGCGAGGATCATCGAGCAGGCGAACACCAAGAGCTTGATTCTGGACAATGCCAGGCGGCTGACTTCCCTGGATGGCTGAAATAACGAGTGGAGGTAGCCGGTAAAGAACGCCGTAGCGGCCCCTGTCAGCAGTAGCAGTACCGGCACTTCAACTTCACCAAGTCCGCCGAAACCGGGAACGCCGAGAACCTGCTGGTCATCCGCAGCCCGGAGCTGGCCGGGAAGTATGCGGAGAACTGGAAGCGGCATCAGGAGCATTCAACGGTTTACGAGAGCAAGCGCTGAATATACACTAGCCGCAGGCGGGTAAGCTACCCGCAACCTTGGGGAAAAATTTCCCTATGGTCTGTCTGGCACATAAAAAAACTCCAGCGAACACAAATCTGCGCCTGCTGGAGTCTAAATAATATCTGGAATGGAACGTCAGACCTTGGCGGCGGTATAATCGGCCTTGCTGACAAACGCGGTCAGGTTGCGGCCGTCTTTGGTCAGGGCCTTAAAGGCATAACGCTCATTGCCTTTCTTGCCGTAGACGACTTTCTTGGTTACTTCGGCCTGGACTTTTGCCTTCGCCTTAACATCATAAAAAGAGTGTTTCATGGTTGCCGTTCTCCCTTTGAGTTGGTTATTGCCTGCTCTGCT
>CAIMMA010000131.1 GCA_903842475.1 uncultured bacterium | reverse complement strand
CGTCTATTCCATTTCGATATTGGTGAGATTTACAGTGTCAATTCCTGCCTGGTTCAGCAGCGCACAGCGCATGACCAGATTCTTCTTTGCGGAGACCAATCCTTTTGATATAAGCAGTCCTGGATGGTACGCTCATCCGCCTCGGTCTTGGCCTGTTTCCGCAGGTGCCGCAGGCAGGGTCGAGAATAACCTCGCCGAGTTGGGGGTTGACCTGCTCGACGATGAACTGGGTGACGGCGCGGGGAGTATAGAACTCACCCGCATTGCCCGCAGATTGGAGGTCTTTAAGGAGCTTCTCGTAGATGTCGCCGAACATGTGGCGGTCATCGGAGGCATTGAAGTCGATGCCGTTGATCTTGTTGATGACCTGCCGCATCAGGGTGCCGTTCTTCATGTAGTTGTTGGCATCCTCAAAAGCGGAGCGGATGAGGCCGGCTATCGCTATTCATGTTTTGATATCTCCCTTGGTCAGCCGAATCCGTATAAGTATGATGCGCTTTCCGCTTATTCTTCGGCTGCTTTTTAAGAAGTCGTCAGAGTATCGGAAACTGAATGATATAGGCTTCTTTGCCTACCACACTTGTCGCCTGATGCCAATATATTGAAATCACTATCTTTGGAATGGGTCAAATACTTCATCTCATGGGAGCCCCGTAAGCGATCCCTTCCGAGTCGGCAATTTGCTTATTAGAAGATTCTGTAGGCGAAGTAACCTTTTGGTCGTCGGTCGCCGAGGTGACGCTCGAAGGATTTGCCTTTATGATAGGTTGGTAGCTTGATTGGTTCTGAAGTATGCAGGATTGTTGGCAGGTAGAAGACGCCGGCTACCCCTTGCATTACTGATTCGGGTCGATATTGCCGCCGCAGAGATGCTATCGGCTTGAAATGCGTGATTTACAGAGCATTGTTTGCACGGATTCAGGTAGAGGGGATAGTAGGCTCAGAACCGCGATTGACCTATTTCTGTCAAAGAATACCCCTTTGAGCATTTTATTTGCTCCAAATGGTTTCCTGGATTGGGTATCAGCCTTTTGAACCTACCCCTTGGCCTCAACCCTCGGTAGCTGTTCCTCCCTAAAGAAAGGGGGAGCCCCAGCTGCTTGACATGATCTTTTTTAATCGCTATTATTCAAAGCGATTAAAAAAGATTAACGGAGGCGTAAAAATGGCACACACATCGGCAACCAAGGTACTGACCGCCCACATACCGCTCCCGCTCGCCGACAAGGTCGACCAGATGGCCGCACGGCTTGAGCGGTCACGGGGGTGGATTGTGAAACAGGCGCTTTCGGCCTGGATCGATCAAGAGGAAGAACGGAGCCGCCTCACCCGCGAGGCCTTGGCCGACGTCGACACCGGCCAAGTCATTGACCATCGGGCTGTCCAGGCCTGGGCGGACAGCCTGAGCACCGACGAACCACTGCCCGCCCCGGAGTGATGGCACCAACACTGCAATGGACCGGCAAGGCGCTCGCCGACTTGACGCAGCTGTATGCCTTCCTGGCGTCGGTGAATCAACCGGCCGCTGCCCGCATTGTCCAGCAACTCACCGCAGCACCGATCAGCCTGTTGGCCCATCCTCGTCTAGGTGAACAACTCGACGAGTTCCTGCCGCGCGAGGTCCGCCGGATTTTTGCGGGCCAGTACGAAATACGCTACGAAGTGCAGGGGACGACCATCACCGTGCTGCGGTTGTGGCATACCCGGGAGAGCCGCTAGTCTCGCCCGTAATAGGCCAGCAGCGAGGCCTTGGCAAGGGCATGCTGATTGAGCATGAATCCCACCATCGCGGGCGACGATTGCTCGGTGATCGCCAGTTTGGCGACCTCGAGGGCATAGACGGTGAAGATGTAGCGGTGCGGCCGGTCGCCCACCGGCGGACAAGCGCCGCCAAATCCCGGCGTGCCGAAGTCGGTCAGGCTCTGCAGGCTGCCCTCGGGGGCCAGTTTTTTGGACAAATTGCCGGCATCGGCTGTCAGCCCCCGGGTGTCGGCGGGGATATTGACCATCAGCCAATGCCACCAGCCGCTTCCGGTCGGGGCGTCGGGATCGTAGACCGTGATCGCAAAGCTTTGGCTGTTTTTGGGGACGCCGACCCAGCGCAGGGCCGGCGAGCTGTTTTTGCCTGCGCAGCCCAATCCCGCATAGACCTGATGCATCGTCAACTGCCCCTGCAGCTCATCGCTCTGCAGGGTGAATTCCTGGCCATTCGCCTGGCCGAAGGCAAAGATGCCGATCAGGATCCCTATCATCAGCAGGCTCTGTTTGTTCCTCATTTTTCTT
>CAIMMA010000130.1 GCA_903842475.1 uncultured bacterium | reverse complement strand
TCCGGGAAGAACCCGGTCGCATCCTCTTTCCTCGCGGCTTCGGCAACCAGGCGGTCCGGATCTGCCGTCAGGAGACGGGTGCGGCTCCAGAGATCGTTGATCGCCGCCGCCTCCTGCCGGAAATCGACCTGACCTTCCACGGAGAACTGCGCCCCTACCAGCGCCAGGCGACGGAGGCGGTGTTGGCACATTCTTTCGGCGTACTCGAGGCCGGCACCGGCTCGGGCAAAACCGTCATGGCCCTCCACCTCATTGCCCGGCGGCGCCAGCCGACCCTGATTCTGGTCCATTCCAAGGAACTGATGCATCAATGGCGGGATCGGATTCGCCAGTTTCTCGATATCGATGCCGGCCAGGCCGGCGACGGCACCCTCGACATCCGACCGGTGACCGTGGCCATCGTCAATACCGCCAAGAAAAACCTGGAAACCCTGACCGGCTGCTTCGGACAGATCGTGGTGGATGAGTGCCACCGCGTCCCGGCCAGCCTGTTCACCGAGGCGGTCTCGGCCTTTGACAGCCACTACATGCTGGGACTGTCCGCCACGGCTTTCCGCCGCGAAGACGGCATGACCCAGCTGATCTACACCTACATGGGCGATCGGGTCCATGCGGTGGACGGGCGGATGCTGGCGGCCAGCGGCGCGGTGGTGCAACCGGAACTGCTGCAGCGGCCCACCGAATTTTTCCACACCTTTACCGGCGAGTACCCGCAACTGATCAAGGCCCTGGCCGCCGATGACCGGCGCAACCGTCAGATTGTGGCAGACATCGCGGCCCTGATCCGCCAGGGGCACCAGGGGACCGTTCTGGTGGTTTCCGACCGGGTGGCCCACTGCCAGGCGCTGGAACGGCTCCTGGCGGACCTGGGGATTGCCGCGCTGGTCCTGACCGGACGAGCCACGGCGGACCAACGGACCCGGATCGTAGAGGCGGTGCAGGCCGGGGGCGTCGGCGTGCTGATCGCCACCCTCCAGCTCATCGGGGAAGGCTTCGACTGTCCTGGGCTGACCACTCTGGTACTGGCCACCCCGATCAAGTTCGAAGGACGCCTGCTGCAGGTGGTCGGCCGAATCATGCGGCCGGCGGCCGGAAAACGTGCCCGGGTGATTGATTATGTCGATGTGCACATTCCGGTGCTCCAACGGTCAGCGACGGCCCGCCGAAAAATATTTTCAGACTGGTGACGCCACAGGCCTCAATCTCCTTGTCTTTTTGACCTTCTTCCTGTACATTCTCTTTTTTTATCTCTATTCGGAGATTGACCAGCTTTTCCCGGAAACACTAAACCGGCGATTTTCTGCCGGCCCATATCCCGAATCGTCCCATCGTCTCATTTCCCGACAGTCCGGGATATCGTATATTCGTCAATAATCAGGAATGGCCCCAGCCGGGGGCAGGAGCAGTATGGAACAGAAGTATATTCGCAATGTCGCAATCATCGCCCATGTCGATCATGGGAAAACAACCCTTGTCGATCAACTTTTCCGGCAGAGCGGCATGTTCCGCGACAATCAGCAGGTGGCGGAACGGCTCATGGACTCCATGGACCTCGAGCGGGAACGCGGCATTACCATTGCCTCGAAAAACGGGTCCTACACCTTTGGCGACTACAAGATCAACATCATCGACACCCCCGGCCATGCCGATTTCGGCGGCCAGGTCGAGCGGGTGCTGCGCATGGCCGACGGCGCGGTGCTGCTGGTCGATGCCCAGGAAGGCCCGATGCCGCAGACCTTTTTCGTGGTCAAGAAGGCCCTGGCCGCCGGCCTGCCCATCCTGGTGGTGATCAACAAGATCGATAAACCGGCGGCTCGCTGCGCCTGGGTCGTGGACCAGGTCTTCGATCTGCTCGACCGCCTGGATGCCCCGGACAGCGTCCTTGATTTCCCCGTGGTGTATGCTTCGGCCAAGGCCGGCTATGCGGTCAGCGATCCGGATGAACCGGTTACCCCGGAAACCCGTATGCATGTGGTTTCCGATATGATCGTCAAGCATGTGCCGCCGCCCGCGGGCGACCCCGAGGCACCGCTGCAGCTGCAGATCAACACCATCGACTACTCCCCGTACCTCGGTCGCCTGGGCATCGGCAAGGTGGTCAACGGCACCCTCAACCTGCGTACCAATCTGGCGGTCGCCCGGCGCGACGGTTCCATCTCGCCGGTGCGGATCAACAAGATTTTCGGCTTTTGCGCCGACCAGAAAGTACCGGTGGAAAGCGCCTCGGTCGGCGACATCGTCGCGGTCGCCGGCATGGAGGATGTCACGGTCGGCGTGACCTTCACCGATCCCGACAATCCCCGGCCCCTGCCGCTGATCGAGATCGACCCGCCCACCATTTCGATGAATTTCATCCCCAACGATTCACCCTTTGCCGGCCAGGACGGTAAATTCGTCACCTCACGCCACCTGGAAGAGCGGCTGTCGAAGGAAACGCTGGGCGATGTCGCGCTCCAGGTCGAACCGCTGACCGACGCGGTCGGCTATCGGGTCTCCGGCCGCGGCGAGCTGCACCTTTCAATCCTTATCGAAAAAATGCGCCGGGAAAACTACGAACTCCAGGTGACCAAGCCCCAGGTGATCATGCGCCAGATCGACGGCCAGACCATGGAACCCTATGAGGAACTGTCGGTGGACGTGGACGAGCAGTACCAGGGCGTGGTCATC
>CAIMMA010000129.1 GCA_903842475.1 uncultured bacterium | reverse complement strand
GCAGGAATGGAACTGGCTGGAAAGGCAATAGCTGGCAACTTGCTGGTCTATGGGCAGAAATAAACCCGCTTGGATCAGTTGGCAGGAGCGGTTGGACGAGCAGTAATGCGGGCAGGAGCATCGGAGGATGCAGGACGGTGCCGGGATTGTCGTCTCGTTCATGTCAGTGGGCTTTTTCTTGGGCATATGATCTACATGCAAAAATAAAGCCTTTTTCCAGGGGGTGGGCAAGTCCCTGCCGAATCTTCCTGGCGGTCGGACCTGGCAAAAAAGTTTCGGCGCGCGACAATGGCTAACGACTTTTTTTTTGCTCCACATTATATAGAGCACTGCCCGGCCGACTGGTCGGCGAAATTGCTGCACTAACAATACCAAGCACAGAGGGTAAGCGTGTGACCAACAACATCATCCTCATCGGGTTCATGGGCGTGGGCAAGGGTCGGACCGCCCGGGCGCTGGCTGCGGCCACCGGCCGGTTCGCCATCGACACCGACGACCTGATCGAATCGTTTCTCAAAACCAAGATCCGCACCTTGTTCGCCGAGCAGGGCGAGCCCGCCTTCCGCCAGGTCGAGCAGCAGGCCGCCGACTGGGTGGAACAGCGGGTGCAGGGCACCATCATCAGCTCGGGCGGCGGCTTTTTCATGGTCGATAATCTCGCCCGTCTCGGGCGGGTCGTGTATCTCCATTCCAGCCTCAAGGGGATCCTGGCCGCGCTGCGGCAGCATCCCGATGCCGGTCGCAAGATCAAAAAACGGCCGTTGCTGCAGGACAAGGACAAGGCCAAGCAACTGTTTCGCACCCGTTTGCCGCTCTACCGGCAGGCGGCGGAGTATGAGGTCAATGTCGAAGGCCGGAAGAGTTCGGAGGTGGCCGCCGAGATCAAGGAATGGCTGATAAGGGAAGGGGTGGTGTGATGAGTGAGATTCTGCGGTACGTCAAAGGCCAGGACCCGGACCGGGATGCCTGGCTGACCAATTTTTTCACCGAAAACCATCTGTCCTACGAGACCTTTCCCGACATGGTGGCCTCGCCGGAGCAGCTCAAATTCATCGTTCATCTCGAGGCCGAACAGATCTATTACCCCTGCTCCGACGAATTGTTCAGCGCCATCATCGAAAAACGGGCGGACACGGTGCTGACCTCGGCCTACATCGGCATCTGGACCCGACTGGAAAAACTGGTCCACGAGGTGATCACCGACCCGTTTAAGCAGCGCTATCTGCTCAGCCTGCTGACCATTAAATACAACCACGACACTTCGCACAAGGTGCAGCTGCCCGGCCGGATCGAAAAGCGGCTGCTTGGCATCTTCACCACCATCAGCGAAATCGACCGGCCCCTGGCGTTCGAGCGGGAACGGGAGAATAAGCGGGTGGCCACCTTTCTCCAGTCGGAGATGTTCGAAAAGGCCTATAATTCGCCGGAAGGGCTGGAGATCAATCCAACCACCACCCTGACCGATATCGATCTGCAGCTCCATCTGCTCCGTTTGCGCCGCCTGCTGCTGCTCAGCTCGGTGCGGCCGATCTGGCGACAGGACACGCCCCCGGATGGCGCCTACATCCGCACGGTGATGAATACGCCGCTGGAGACCCCGGAGTGGCAGTGGCTCTGCAACTGGGTGCAGGACGTGATCGCCGGCCGGCGTCGGCCCTGCATTCTCTGGGTGGGCGGGCGCTCCGGCGAGATTGTTTTTGACCTGGCCATTCTTCGCATTTTGATGAAGATCGGCATCAAGGTGATCCTGGCGGTGAAGCAGGATTTTTATTACCACCGGGTCTCCTTTGTCGATATCCTCGAAGACCCACCCTGGACGACCTGTTCGAGGATTCGGACATTGTCAGCGATTCCAAGATCTCCAAAAATCAGCTGTTGCGCTACCTTGACAGCGACAACCGGCTGCTGGTTATTTCCGACGGCACCCGCGAGCCCTTTAACCCGCTGCTGACCTCGGTCACCTATGCCCGGGCCTTCAAGGAAGCGGATCTGGTGGTGTACCGCAACCCCGGCGGCCGCGAGAACATCTCCAACCATTTCCAGTTTACCCGGGACCTCATCTCGATCATCCCCGGCAACGACGGCGAGGTCGACATTCTCCTTAAGCTCCACCACCCCAATGCGGTTCGTTTCTCCCGGGCCGCGCTTCGCCGCAAGGCCGAGGCCCTGATCGACATGGTCGAGACGGAAAAGGAGCACGGCAAGACCATCATGTTCTACTCGGCCATTGTCGGTTCGATCCCCGGTCAGCTCAAAACCGCCAAGGAGGTGCTCAATGTGTTTGTCGAACATCTGCGCGATTCCCTCCATGATGTGGTGATTATCAATCCGGGCGAGCATTTTATCGAGGGCATGGATGCCGACGACATCATGTATATGTGGGAGATCTTCCAGCGCTCGGGCAATATCGATATCTGGCGGTTCCAGAGCGTCGACGACATCGTCAAGTCCTTTGAATTGATGGGCAAGAAGGTGCCGCCCGAGTGGACCGGCAAGGATGCCACTTATTCCACCGGCTGCACCAAGGAAATGGAGATCGCCATGCAGATCCAGAAGCAGTATCCGGAAATGCAGCTGATCGGCCCTCCCTATGAAAAATTCCAGCGCCGCAAGGAATATGGGGTCGGCAAGCTCTACGATCGCACCCTGGCCGGCAGCGAATGAGGCGGTGGCCCGGCTGGTCGCAGGTTTTTTTAACTTTTTCTATGTACGCAAGGATCGGATCATGCAAAACGACACAGGGGTGAGCTTTCTCGACGCCACCTTTCGCAGCATTTACCCCCAGGACCTGGAGAGCCGCCAGCAGGCCGAGGCCCGGCTGCGGCAATTGACCATGCCCGACTGGGCCCTGGGCGATCTGATGGATCTGGCGGTGGATCTGGCAGGCATGACCCGCTCGCTCTCGCCGCCGGTGGCCCGCAAAAAAGTGGTGGTCATGGTGGGCGATCATGGGGTCGCGGTCGAGGGGGTGTCGCGGTATCCCGCCGAGGTCACCACCCAGATGGTCCATACTTTCATCCGTGGCGGCGCCGGGATCAACGCCCTGGCGCGCCGGGCCGGGGCCGAGGTCTGCGTGGTCGATGTGGGGGCGAGGGATGATTTCGCCGAACTGGTCGGCCATCCCGCCTTTCTTGCCAAGAAGATCGGCCGGGCCACGGCCAATATGGTCTATGGGCCGGCCATGACCCGGACCCATGCGGTGCTGGCGGTGGAAGCGGGGGTTGAGGTGGCCAACCAGCTGGCGGCCTCGGTCGATGTCTTCGGCACCGGTGCAATGGGAATCGGCAGCACCACGCCCAGTACTGCGATTGCGGCGGTGTGCACCGGCAAAAAGGTTTCGGCGCTCACCGGCCGGGACACGGGCATCGATGAGGCCAGGTGGCGGCATAAGATTGCGGTGATCGAGAAGGCCCTGGCCCGCAACCGTCCCGATCCCAAGGACGGGCTCGATATCCTGGCCAAGGTCGGCGGCTTTGAGATCGGCGCCATTGCCGGGTTGATCATCGGCGCGGCTGCGCATCGCAAACCGGTGGTCGTCGACGGGTTCGTCGCCACCGCCGGAGCGATGATCGCCTATAAACTCGAACCGTTTGTCCGCGATTATCTGGTTTGCGCCCATCGCAGCGTCGAGCCGGGCCACACCGCCCTGCTCGAACAGCTGCGGTGCCGGCCGCTGCTGGATCTTAACCTGCGTTTGGGGGAGGGGACCGGCGCGGCGCTGGCCATGCATCTGGTGGAGGCGGCGGTGGCCGTGCTGACCGAGGTGGCCACTTTCACCGAGGCCGGAGTCAGCCGCGCCGATTGAACCGCGGCTCGGCAGGGTCAGGGTGGGGTTGGGTATAAAAAATTGTACCTGTGTCGGGCTGGTGGTTGACACCCCGGCCTGGACATGTTAGTTTGTGACAAAGATTATCAACAAACCCCAGGTTTCTGTGGAGGGGCAATGAAATTCATCGGTTTGGGCATGGCCATACTATTTTCGGCGTTGGTGTACGGTACGCCTGCGTCTGCCAGTGATGCCCAGGCGGCCCTGACCGGCCGGTCGTCAACCCATCGGTATGAGATTCCCGAAAATCTGAGCGCGGACGAGAAATCCTGGTTCATGGTGTTTCAGGAGGGGAATATTCTGGCGATGGGCTGGCAGGAAATCACCAGCGAAATCATGGCCAGGACCCCGCCGGAGAAACAGCCGGAGCAAAAGCTGGCCCTGGATACCCTGGGCAAAAAAATCGGGATGGAGTGGAGCCGGCCCAACAAGGTCCGTAAGGTCAGCACGTCCATGCTCCAGGAATGGGGCGACATCCTCAGAAACACCGCTAAAAAGAATCCGCAGCAGTTAACCCAGGCCATTGCCCATATCGATCAGCAAGTCGACGCTGTCCTTGATTGATCGTCGAGCCCTTTTTCTTCGCCGTCCGCTGTCCCCTCTTCGTTACCTTCCGTGACTTCCACCCGGCACCGCAGGGCTCCGTGGTGCAGGCGCACCTCCAGCCGCTGGTTGACCTTGACCTGGGATGCGGCGGTGATCACGCCCCGTTTCCCCTCGATTTTCCGTACAATCGCATAGCCCCTGGCCAGGGTCGCCAGCGGGCTCACCGCCTGGAGCACGCCCGTTGCCCGGGCGAAATGTTCCTCCTTGGCCTGCACCAGCGTGCCGATCGCCTGGGCCAGGCGCATCTGCAGGCCCCGTAATTGCTGGGCGTGCAGGGCTAACCGATGGGCGGGGTTTCGCTGTTCCAGGAGCAAGGCGGCCCGGGCCAGTTGCTGGGCTTTGGCGGCCAGTCGGGTTTTGATCGAGAGTTCCAGGCTCAGGCTCATCTGGTCCACCTGGAGCATCCCTCGGTCCAGCGGATGGGGCATGGCTTCGAGGTGATGTCTGGCCAGCAGCAGTCGTTGCCGGTACCGGTCGATCCGGTTGCCCATGGTCCGGTGCAGGCGGGCCCGGCAATTTTCAACTCTGCGCTGCAGGGCCGATCGATCTGGCACCAGCAGTTCCGCCGCCCCGCTGGGGGTGGGCGCCCGCAGGTCGGCGGCGAAATCGGCGATGGTGAAATCGATTTCATGGCCCACGGCGCTGACCACCGGCAGCCGGGAATGGCGGATGGCCCTGGCCAGCTGTTCATCGTTAAAGGCCCAGAGATCCTCGATCGAGCCCCCGCCCCGACACAGGACGATCACATCGGTTGCCGGTCCGGCATTGATATCGGCCAGGGCCTGGATCATCTCGGCCGCCGCCCGCTCCCCCTGGACGGCGACCGGATACACCGCAATCCGAATCGGGGGATAACGCCGGGTGGCGATTCGGATAAAATCGTGAACCGCCGCCCCCTGGGGCGAGGTGACCAGGGTGATGTGGCGGGGGAGGCTCGGCGGGGGGCGCTTGCGATGTTCGTCAAAAAGGCCTTCGGCGGCCAGTCGGCTCTTGAGCTGTTCAAAGGCCAGCTGCAAGGCGCCGGCGCCATGGAAATCGACGCTGTCGACAATCAGCTGATACTCGCCCCTGGGTTCGTATACCGAGATGCGGCCTCGGCAGACGACCTGCATGCCGTCTTTGGGCGGTTCCGGCAGATACCGTTGCTGGGTCTTGAAGAGCACCGCCTTGATCTGGGCGCTGGCATCTTTGAGGGTGAAGTACAGGTGCCCGGAATAGGGCCGGTGCAGGTTGGATATCTCCCCGGCAACACTGATGAAAGGAAAACGATTTTCCAGCAGGGTACGGATGGAGCCGTTGAGTTCGGCAACGGTCAGGATCCGCCGGCTATCCATGGGAGGGGCCGGGCCCAAGGCGCGGTGCGCGGGCAAGGGAAGGGATGATGGTTCGCGGTTGACGGCGAGCGGCTTTTTGCATGGAAATCATGGATTGCTTAATGCTTTTTTTTTCTGCCCGGTTATAATCGAGAGCTTTGATGACAGGGACGAAGGCGGATGGCCTGCGCCCGGTTTTTTTCGCGCCTCCCCT
>CAIMMA010000128.1 GCA_903842475.1 uncultured bacterium | reverse complement strand
ATTCGCATGATTTCATCGTCTTCGACCAGCAATATCTGTTTCATCCTTTTGTTCTCACCTTGAATTGTCCTTTGGCTCGGCGGTCAGGCAATGGCGATCGATCGGCAGGGTGACCGTGAAGGTCGCCCCCTCGCCGGGCCGGCTGCGCACGGAAATCTGCCCGCCCAGGCGCTGCACCATCGCCAGGGTGACCGCCAGCCCCAACCCCGTGCCTTCGCCGACTTCCTTGGTGGTGAAGAAGGGATCGAAGATCCGACCCTGCAGTTCTTCGGCGATGCCCACCCCGGTATCTTCAATGATCAGCAGCACCGAGCCCCCTTCCTCACGGCTGGCGATGTCGAGGGCGCCGCCCTCGGGCATGGCCTGGGTGGCATTGAGGATGATGTTCATCACGATCTGCTTGATGGCCTCGCTGTCGATGCAGCAGAGTGCGTTGAACCGCAGATCGAGGTTGACCGCGATATTCTTGAGCCGGTAGCCCAGCAGGTCGAGGCAATCGAGGATGACCGTGTCGATGTGGACCTGATGGATCCGCAACGGTTCGACCCGACCGTAGTTAAGCAGCTGCCGCATGGTCGACTCGATGCGCCTGAGCCCCTTATGCAGCAGGGGCAGATACCGTTTCTGCAGGTCGAGGTTTTCCGGCTCTTCTTCCATGGTCTTGACGCAGTTGAGCATGCCGGCCAGCGGGTTGTTGATTTCATGGGCAATGCCGGCGGTCAGTTGCCCCAGTGCCGCCAGCTTTTCCGCCCTGAACCCCTGTTCGCCGGCAGCGGCCAGGGCTTTTTGGGAAGCGGCCAGCCGTTGACAGAGGGCCATAAACGAGGCGTTGAGCTGGCCGATTTCATCCGGGGATTTGGGCAGATCGGGGGGCGCGGCCGTCTGTTCGGGAAACACGGCCATGGCCCGGGACAACCCCTGGATCGGTCGGGTCACCAGCCGGTTGAAGAGCAGCAGCATCACCGCGGCGGCAGCCAGCACCGAAACCAGGCCCAGCAGCACGATGGTGCTGTTGTTGCGCGCGATAACCGTGTCGGCCCAGCCAATGGGGATGGTGATCGACAGCGCACCCCGAATGTCGCCGGTGCGGTAGCCGTGGGCTCCGTGGCAGGTGAGACAGGAGGTTTCGGCGACCAGGGGCGCGGCGTACCGCAGCACCCTGCCGTCGGGGTTTCGGCTGATGGCGAGATGCTCGGTTTGACCTGCGCTGAAACTGCGCAAACTTTCCTGTTCAAAGGCGTCGGGGGCATTGGCCGGATTGACCGGCTGCAGGCTGGTAACCCGGAACCAGCCCAGGCCGGTGCGGGTGGCGTATTCGGAGAGTTCGCGGGTGACCATGGCCGGATTGCGTTTCACCAGCATCATGCCGGTGTCGGTGGTGATGGTCGGCTCGTTGAGAAAGTCGTTTGGCCGGGCGGCCTCGGTCTGGATGAGGAACAGTCCCTGGTGATCGGCGACCCATTGCCGAGTCAGCACCACCTGGCGGTACAGCATTCTGGCCTGCTGCTCGGCCTGACCGATCACCAGCCGGTTCTGGAGATGGGAGGTGTACAACACCAGCACCCCGTAGGACAGGGTGAGGATGGCAACAACGGCCAGGATGAATTTACCTTTCAGGGTCATGACAACCTCGAGATGCGATGCACGCGCGTCGGGCCGGCAGCGCCGGACCACTCCTGCCCATCGCCGCACGGTAACATATTGGGTTTTTGAGCGCTACCCTATGGTAACGTGTTGAATTGGGAAAATTTCTAAATCCAGGTCTGGCTGCGGCCCAGGCCAATCCTTCGGAAATCCCGGAGGCGGCATATCCGTTCTATCTTTCCACCGGCCGGATCATCGACCACTGGCACACCCTGTCCATGACCGGGCGGATTCCGGAGCTGCTCCGCGCCATCCCGTACGCCTTTGTGGAGGTCAATCCCAAGGATGCCGAACGCCTCGGCATCAAGCCCGACGACATGGTCGAGATCAGGTCCCGGCGCGGCGTCAATGTGCTGCCGGCCAAGGTGTACGAGAGGCCGATCGTAGGCATGGTCTTTGCCTACTGGCGGAGCAGTGATCTCGACCCGGCCCGGCGATATCGAAGCCGCCAGGGCGCCACCAAGCGCCTGCATCCCCTGGGCGCGGTGAGCGAAGCAACCTTTTTGCACCGGCTGCGGCCGCTGTACCCATGCCTGCCCGATCACCGCCCCTGACGGGTTGAAGGCGGTCAATGTCGAATCGCCATTGTCCGGCCACCCGGTATGAATTCTTTACCTGCACCGCCCGCAACGGCAACAGGCAAGGGGAGGGCCTCCAGAACCCGGCGTCGCCTCCTGGCCCCGGTTTTCCTGTCCCCGTGATCCGTCCGCCTCCTTCAGGAGGGGATGCAAGTGTATCGGGAGCAAGGGGGGCAGGCGCCGGCCGGGGCGGCATGCGTTCCGGCTGACCATCTTGCCCGCCTCTTCCCCGCATACCGAGGTACTTGTTGGCCAGCACGTCCAGGTTGCAGAAATATCGACAAATACGGGTTTCCCCTTATAGCCAGCAGTTCTCTTTCTATATTATACAAATACAGGGAACCGTTCTTCGGGATGAGCAGGGTGATCTTGCAGCAGCAGACCCGTCGAGCCGTTACCGCTCTCATGGAAGCGCTGTCTGCAACCGAAAGTGTGCCGACGCCGAACACGCCGTCTGCACAGCTTTTTTTCCTAACCCGATTGTGAGGAAATCCACCGTAATGCATGCAAACGTCATCTCCCCAAAACCAGGCCCCCATATTCTGTACGTCGACGATGAAGAAGCGTTAACGGACATTGGGAAACAAAGGTTGCAGAGTCTGGGATATGAGGTGTCGATTCACTGCAGCAGCCAGGCGGCATTGGCCGCTTTTCAAGAGAAGCCCCATCGGTACGATGCGGTCAT
>CAIMMA010000127.1 GCA_903842475.1 uncultured bacterium | reverse complement strand
TGCACCTAACTAAATGTAAATGCCATTACAATATTCAACTCTGCGCGTCAAGCGCTTCCGTCGAACAAGGAGATGAGATGAGATGATAGGAACTGTCATTTTGGGATTTTTGCGGTTTTCCGTCGAGATGATAGGAACTGTCATTTTGGGATTTTTGCGGTTTTCCGTCGAAATTCGGCTTTTACCCCGTACTGCAACTGTTTTCCCAGCCCGAACAACTGAACCAACCAGAATTTTTCGGCAACGCCGACAAGTCGAAGAGTAATCCCAGTCTATTTCAGCTGTCAAGCCTTGAATTGGGCGTATTTGACAGCGCATTAAGGTATAGCTCCCCCAGGTCGCCGTATAAACAACGATTTCGAGGTGTTATCCTGTTCCGCATAAACTTCGTTTTTGGGTATTATACCGATGCCAGTGCCAGCTCAGGAGGTGAACGAGCACACACGGTCACTGGCGACTCCCGTTCTTGCTGCTTTGCCCAGTCAATAATCTTGGTAAGCTCTTTTGGATCCTCGATAATCGCCACAACAGACATTGTACCCTGGCATTTCGGACAGATAAACGGATCGACCTCGTAGACTTTCTGTAACAACCGTGCCCAGCTTTGTTTGCGTAACTTGGACCAAGAATCGGGAACTTCGACGGTTGAGGCATCCTCTGGCAATTTGGCATCCACAATTGGGGACTTGTTCGGATGCCCTTTTTGCCAGATTTCCGTGGCTAAGCGGTATATATTGGGGCGTTCTTGCCATTGCTTGCGGACTTTTCCGGCATATACCCCATAACGACGAACAAGTTGCACTCGTCGCGGCGGTAAATGAGCTACCAGTTGGTCGACAAACTCAAAACCCTTGAAGGCTTCTGATTTTCCTTTGTAGAAGCCCTTAGATGCAGCTATCCAGATTACGGTGTCGGAAACTGGGTCATAGTGGATTTTCTCCGCACAGGTGGCACCTCGGACAACATATTGACCTAAGGCTTCTCGATCGGCCTTGTTGAACAGCCTGGTTTCGCTCTCGATGCTAAAGCCGGAATGCTTCCAGTCCTTGAGCAGGCTCACACGGGTTTGATCAATAAGTTCCTTCCGCAGGAAAAAAGATAGAATTGCAGCTTGCCAGATTTTGAGCATCCCATCGTCTGCTCCGATTGGCAAATATACAAAACGGTCGTACTTGGTAAACCCACCTTCCAGTACTAATACATGCCAGTGTGGGTGAAACCGGGCAAATTCACCGAAGGACTGGTAGCTGACAACACAGGCACATAGCAACGCTTGCCCTGCAGCCAGGGAGAAAAATTCAGACAGCAGCGAGAATATAAGCTTGGACACATCTCCAAACAAACGCTTATCGGATTTAAAGTATGGACGGAGAATCTTGGGAATCGTAAACACAAATTGCCGGTGTGGGAGATCTAAAAGTAAGTCCTCGGCCAAGTATTCAGCGTAGAGCAAGGTGCGTTTCTGGTCGCAAGATGGACATAGGTGGAAAACCTTGCAGGAAAATGGCCTGAAGTAAGAATGGCCACAATCTTCACAGCGAATTCGGGCAACACCTTTCGACCAGTCTGCACAGCCCGTGAACTGCTCCAACCGGTCTAGAATAGTCTGAGAAGGACTGGCATAGGCTTGGTACCGGGTAAGCGAACTGCGGACTATGGTCTGGATTATTCCTTCCCGATGGGGAATGTAGGTTTCCATACCTATACATACGCAGGAAAACGATGATTTGCTTGAAATTTGGAACAAAAAAGTGGAAAATGTGGACTGGCGCCATCTAAATCGGGTAGCCGGTGACTATTAGTCACCAGCCCCCACACCACCCCGCGTGCGGGTCCACACGGGGCGGTTCATTTCATGGAGCAGACCGGCTCCATGGCGGCCGGGATACAACACCTAAATTGTAGTCCACTCCGGGAGGGTTCGCAAATCGTGAGCGGGCGGCGCGAGGTGGCCGAAGCAACGTAACAGGTTGTGCAGGCCGGTCTTGGCGATCATGAATGCTTCCCAATTGGCAGGTTTGCCCAGTTGCCGCTTATGCCGTTATTGGGCACTTACCGCAAGTTTCAGGGTCCTGCGCAAGGGTCCGCCATTGCTCATTTCCACAGTCGAAAACAGGCTCAGCGTTGGGTTCCTGATCCGTTTATGGCCCAGCTCGGCTTGTATTGAAGCCTTGGGCTTGGCTGGTAGAGATTTTTTGGGACTTTTTGCGGTAACCAGAAAGCCAGTTTGATCAGGCCATCAAGGATCCCCACGCAGACGCCCACGCATTCATCGCAAATATGGACCTGTTCCCCGGCGATCAGGCGCCGGGCGAACTCGGCCGGTTTCCCGCAAAAGTGACAGGCTTTTTCGGCCTTGTCGGTTTGGCTTGTGGTGCTTTCTTCACTCATATGGTCTTCTCCCGGATTTGGTCCAATACAGCTTCGCCCCTGGGGGCCGGCCTTGAGCGCCCAGAGGAACAGACCCTGCCCGCCACTGACCCGTTCCCAGAGTTCGCCCACTCGACGCTTTTCCTTGGCATCATCGGCGCTGGCCAGCATGCCACCTTTGTATTCCACCACCATCACCCGTCCATCGACCAGCTGGGCCACAAAATCGGGGAAGAAGCGTCCGGTGGCCAACGGCAGCCAGAAACTGCGCGGGTGCAGGGGAATATTGCGGACCCAGGTTTTCACCGCTGGGCTCCGGCCGATGGCCACGGCGCAGTCAAACTCCTCGCCGCTACGCTTGAGGTCCTGGATCATCGGATACAGGTGCTTGGCAAATTGGTAGCCGCCGCCGTTGAGCGGCTCGGGCTTGCTGTACGGCGGCTGTTGCGGATCAAAAGAAAAACTGTGGTTCCAGCGGATTTCCACATCTTGCAGGGTTCCGCCGAACAAAAGCTCCTGGCCAGCGGCGCTGCTGGCACGATGCAATTCTTCCAGCCGGGTTTTGAGCGAGACCAGCAAGCGGTACTTGAGGACTAAAATTTCGTCCAATTTGAGGCCGCGTTTCTCCCGCAGTGCGTCAATCACCCGGCGCAGCCAGGCATGCAAGTCCAGCTGGCCCAGATCACGGCGAGCCAATTGGCGGTCCAACCAGAAGAGAGATTCGGTGCGAAATCCTCAAGGAGTTGGGCTTCGATGCCACTTACCTAACGCTATGGAATGAAGAGTCGTGGCAGGACTTGAAGAAACTTGAGTCGGTCAAGAACCTTTATGGACTCGAAGTAGCAGCTGTCTACGTTGTCTTTGACCTTTCGGCCAAGGAAGGGCATCCAGAAAACGTACGTACCTTGTCAATGATCACTAACCTAAGGGGCTGTTCAACGGTCGAGTTGGCTCTTGTGTTTCGAGACGAGGCATTTCGTAGTTCTGATATACAGGGTGATAAGCAGGCGT
>CAIMMA010000126.1 GCA_903842475.1 uncultured bacterium | reverse complement strand
CGGGACCGTCTGTGGTCCCGACAGCGGTAATCGCGGCCGCAAGCGACCGGGTATCTCAGTAGGTGTAAAATCCCTTGCCGCTTTTGCGGCCCAGCCAGCCGGCTTCGACGTACTGGCGCAGCAGGGGGCAGGGACGGTCTTTGGGATCGCCCAGTCCCTGGTACAGGGTGTTCATGATCGCCAGGCAGGTGTCCAGGCCAATAAGGTCGGCCAGGGCCAGCGGGCCCATGGGGTGATTCATGCCCAGCTTCATGACGGTGTCGATGTCTTCGCGCTCGCCGACGCCATGGTACAGGAAGAACACCGCTTCGTTGATCATCGGCAGGAGAATGCGGTTGGCGATAAATCCCGGGAAATCGTTGGAGCGGGCCGGGGTCTTGTCCATCCGCTTGGTCAGTTCCAGGGTGGTCTCCAAGGTTTCGGGAGAGGTCGCCAGTCCGCAGATGACTTCCACCAGTTTCATCACCGGCACCGGGTTCATGAAATGCATGCCGATGACCTTGTCCGGCCGTTTGGTGTTGGCGGCGATGCGGCCGATGGGGATGGACGAGGTGTTGGAAGCCAGGATCACATGGGGGGCGCAGATCGCATCGAGATCCTGGAACAGCTTGAATTTGATGGCCTCGTTCTCGGAAGCGGCCTCGACCACGAAGTCGGCGGCCGCCATGTCCTTGAGGTCGACGCTGGTCTTGATCCGGGCCAGGATCTGGTCCTTTTCGTCGGCGGCCAATTTGCCTTTATCAACGCTGCGCTGCAGATTTTTGGTGATGGTGGCCAGGCCCCGGTCAACGAATTCCTGTTTGATGTCGTTCATGATGACCGTCAAGCCGCTGGCTGCCGCGACTTGAGCAATGCCGTTGCCCATCTGACCGGCGCCTATAACACCGAATGTTTTTACTTCCATCGTTCCACTCCCTTGCAAATTGATACGGGTTAAACCGGAGGGTGGCCCCAGCCGGAGAGGTATTGCTGCGCTTGCCGCGGTCAGCTGTGCAATTCGCCGGTGAAAACCGGTTTGCGTTTTTCCAGGAAGGCGCTGGTTCCTTCCTTGGCGTCGGGGCTGGCGAGGCAGAGGGCAAAGGCGTCGCGTTCGATGGCCAGCCCGGTTGTCAGATCACCGTTTAATCCCTGGTTGACGGTCTGTTTGGCGGCGCAAAGCGACGCTTTGCCCTTGGTGGCGATCAGGCGGGAGATTGCATCGACCGCGGCCTGCAGTTCTTCCGGAGCAAAGGTTTTGTTGACCAGGCCGATGGCTTTGGCTTCGGCGGCGCTCAGGTGTTTGCCGGTGAAAATCATTTCCTTGGCAAGGCTGGCGCCGATCAGCCGCGGCAGCCGCTGGGTGCCGCCGAAACCTGGAATGACGCCCAGGGTAATCTCCGGCAGGCCGAAGATGGCTTTGTCCGAGGCGTAGATAAAGTCACAGGCCAGCGCCATCTCGCAACCGCCGCCCAGGGCGTAGCCGTTGACCGCGGCAATGACCGGGATAGGGAGGCTTTGCAGTTTGCTGATGATGTCCTGCCCGAATTGAGCGAATTTTTTAGCGGCCAATGGGGTCAGGGTGGCGATCTCGGTGATGTCGGCCCCGGCGATGAACGATTTTTCCCCGGCTCCGGTGAGGATCAGCACCCGAACGGTTTCGTCCTGGGCAATGCTGTCCAGGGCGTCCGCCAGTTCTTGGAGCAGGATGGTGTTGAGGGCATTGAGCGCTTTGGGGCGATTGAAGGTCAAAGTCGCAATGCCATCGGCACGAACAAGTTCAATGGATGAATAGGTCACCGTTTCCTCCTTGTTTCAGGGTAATAAGAAATCATTTTTCAGAGTTGGACGAGGCGTCCCGAAATCGAAAATGGAGGGTGATCGCAGTCGACTCGACCCTTTTCCTCTTGCCGGAGTGGTGTTTCCCTCGGTATCCTTGGTAGCGTTAACCTGGCGAAAGTGCATATTTTTAGTCTATAGCCACTTGGCTGTCAAACATTTTCTGCCAGTGCATCCGTAGTGTAACCTCGTCCCGGAATACGCAAATACGGCGGCTCGGGCGGACGAAACCAAAGTAAATGGTGTCTTTGAGTTGTGAGATGCTCCAAGATACCACGAGATCGGGTCTCTTGAAGTTGGACAAAATACAAAAAGGGGGGGGGAGTTACAATGCTAGAAAACTTATACATAATCTTACCAAAAATGTAACAATCGGAATTCTTAGCTCAAAGAGGACAGGTAGGAGCGCAGGTTATGCCCTTTGGTGAGATT
>CAIMMA010000125.1 GCA_903842475.1 uncultured bacterium | reverse complement strand
GATCAGGCCGGCGCAGGCCCCGCTCATGAATTGGCCGCGTTCGAGGCAGGCCTGTTCATCCAGGGACGCCCCGCCTGGCCGATCCATGCCGCGAGCCGCCGCAAAGAGGCTGCCCGCTGTCATTTCTTCCATGCTCGTGCGAAAGGATTGCTCGTCCTGCTGCCCCGCAGCGTATTCCCGCTCCATGGATGACACCGCTTCGGTTCGCAGACTCCGTAAAGATCGCACCCTCAGTCCGGTGGCCTGCCCTGACACGACCGTGCCGCCCGGAGACGATTCCAGGATCATGCGCTGATAGAGCGGTGTCAAGGCACCCGTTTCCACGATCTCCCGGGTGGCCAGATAGGCGGTCCCCATCTGGATGGCATCCGCTCCGAGCATGGCGGCGATGAAGGCGGTCTCCCTGTTACAGATGCCCCCGGCAAGAACAAGGCGACACTGGTGATACAGGGAGGGCTGCAATCGTTTCAGATCCAAAACTCTTTGGGCCAGGGTGAGGGTGCTGTGGCGCCCCACATGCCCGCCGGCTTCATAGCCTTCGCAGATCACATAGCGGACGCCGGCTTCAAGGGCAAGCCGCAACAGGAATTCGTCGGGAGCGATGTACATGACTTCAATGCCGGCTTCCAGCAATTCCCGCACCGGTGCGAGGTCGCCGCCGGCGATCACGACAAAACGGGGTTTATGCTTTTTAATCCAGGACAGTTGGATCGCCCTGAAAGGGTTTTCCGCCAGGGAGACCAGATTCACGGCACAGGGGTATTCGCCCATGATCTCCGAGAGGCGCCCCAACCGCTGGTCGAGGGCTTCCGCATGCATCAGACCGAGGGCAATGGTGGGCAATCCGCCAGACTTGGCAACCCGCACCGCAAACTCGGGGAGATCGGTGATCCAGGACATGGCGCCTTGGATAAAGGGGTAGCGCGTTCCCATTTCCCCGGCGACCGGGCTGTCCACAAAGCAATCCCTGTTCTTCTCCGCCTGGCGGCAGAGGGTCCGGATCTGATCCATAAAGGACTGCACGGCTTCCTCGGTTGTCGAACCAAAACGTTCGGCAAAAGAGGCGGCAAAGGCGGTTTCCACCCCCAGGGGAATGATATCCTCGGAGGTGAAATGACTTGCAAGCGGGTGGAGGGCCACGGCGTTCACCCGGCCCGCAAAGGAACGGCGACTTGCCTCGGTGATTGCTGTGCCGCACAGCGACCGCTCGTATCGTTTCATCGCATTGCAAGCCAGCGAGTTTCCCTTGTTGAACAAGCGGCAAGGCATCCCCAAATCGAGACCGACTAACTCGGTGGAATCGAGGCGAAGGTTGGCAATCCTCTGGCGTTGGACAGGGTCAACGACCACCAGGTCGGTCAGCCAATGGATGCTTTCGAAGACGATCCCCTTGGCCCCGGTGGCCAGGAATGCCGCTGCCGCCTCAGGGGTGGAGATGCCGCCCCATATATAGATTTTGTGAGATTGCGGTGCATTGGCCAGCATCTCCTTGACGGCTGAATAGAGCCCCAAGGTCGTTTCGCCGCTCACGAAACCGGAGGCCTCGCATCCTTTCAGGACAACGCCTTCGATGGCAAAGTCCTGGTTTACTATCGTTGCCAGAAATTGCAGATCCCCGAGAATAGGAAAGCAACAGAAGGTTGCGGACAAGGCCCTCAACCTCTGGAGAAAGGCGGCGGACTCCGCCGGGGAAAACGGGCCTGTCCATTCGAACCAGATGTTTCGGACCCCTGCTTCTTTCAGTAACGGCTGCCAAGAGGCCTCCAGGAACGCAGGGATGGAAATTTTAATATCCGTAACCGGGTTGGCAGCGTTTGCTGCCCGTAAGGCGGCGCAGAGTGGTTCCGACTCCATCATCGAAAAATCGAAGATAGCCCCGCTTCCCGTTCGGTTGGCCATTTGGCTCACCGCAGGGATAAGCTCTTCAGGCCGCCAGACGAACGCAATGATGGGCATCCACTGTTCAGACAAAATAACCATTCCTCCGTGGCAAGGCGAAACCCGCGCTTTCAATCCTCAAAATGATCTCCTGTATATGCAATATTTCTTATGTATTCTCGCACCGGCCTCCTCCACCAAGAAGTTGATCGACTCGTTGTCCTCCAGGGTCCAGCCCAATTCAAGGTAACGATATTTTTCTTTCTTCCTCACAACCTCATAGAGGTGGCGGAAGACCACCAGCGGGAGCCCAAGTTGTCGATACTTCTCTTTAATTCCGAAGAGCAATCCCCGCAGGCCGGTAATTTCCCGCCGATAGAGGAGATACTTCAGCAAACCCGACAAGCCGATTCGCCCGTTGAAGCGCTTGAGCAAGGGGTTAATGTCAGGTAAAATCACGCACACCCCCGCAGGGTCGTCTTGGTAATAGATGAAAAAGGCCAGGTCAGGATCCGCGATTTCCATCATGCCTTTGCCAATTTCCCGTATTTCATTATCGCTCAAGGGGACGTACCCCCAGTTGTTTGCCCAGCAGTCGTTGAAGATCTCCCTGACCAGCGCGAGTTCAGGGACCGGATCCTTGAGCTGAAACGGCCTGAGGTGGATGCCTTTTTTACGGGCTACCCGTGCAGCAAGACTCTCCAGCCACTCGGGAAGGCGGTACGCTCCATCGATGATGAAAGAAAACAGATCTTTTTCTTTGGTGAAGCCGCACGATTTGATCAATTGCGGATAATACGGCGGATTGTAGGCCATCATCAGCGCCGGCGGAGAATCAAAGCCTTCAATGAGCAAACCCGCCTCGTAATTTATGGAGGGGCTCAATGGTCCTCGCAAGAAGGTCATTTCTTTCCGGCGAGCCCACCTTTCCACAGACGCGAACAGGGCCAAGGCGACCTCCGGATCGTCAATACATTCGAAGAACCCCCAAATGCCCATCTGCTCCTGATGGAGCGTGTTATGATGGCGATCTATGATACCCGCAATCCTGCCAACCGTCTCCGAACCACGCCGGGCCAGCAAGAGGATGCGCTCGGAAAATTCCCAGAAAGGATGCTTGCCGGGATCCAGCAGGCGACGGACCTCTTTTTTCAGGGGGGGAACCCAGTGAGGGTCGCCAGCATAAATTTTCCAGGGGAGGTCGATAAAGTCCTTGAGCTCCGCTCTGCTTTGTACCGTAATGATTTCAATGCCAACCATGATGACTCTTTTTAAAAGGGTAACATCGCAACATCCCGAAGGTATCGTTATAGCCAATGTTCTTTTTTGTACCAGGCAACGGTTAATGCAGCACCCCGTGCCAGGGAAATCCCGGGCTCGAAACCAAGTACTTCCCGAGCCTTGGTAATGTCGCAGAGCCAATTCTCACAGAGCATCTCCCGTACTTTGCCGCTGCCCAGGATAGAAGGCTTGCCGGTGACCCTGGCAATACAATCCGCCATAAAGCCCATGCCGACGAGCATCTGGCGGGGAAGGCGAAGCTTGCGTGCGTTGCTCTCCATCGCTTGCGCGAAGCGGTCGCCGATATCCTCCATCCGATAGTCCTGACCATCGGAGAGGTAAAAGACAGCGCCACTCTCTGTTTGGGCTTCAGCGGCCAGGAGGATTGCCTGGACCAGATCATCGACATAGCACAGACTGAGATGCTGATTATGGCCGGCAGGACCAGGATTGAGGCCCTTGGCCAGGCACTTGAAAAGAGTATAAAAGCCTTTATCCCTAGGTCCGTAGACGGCACATGGCCGCAGAATGAGGAGAGGGACCTCGTGTGCGTGGGACAAGGCCAAGGCCTCCCCCAGCAATTTGCTTTTCCCGTAGGGCGAGACTGGTTCGCAGGGGTCGGATTCGTTTTTCTGCCCACCGTTTCGGCACGGACCTGCCGCCGCCTGACTCGAAAGATAGATAAAAGTTTTGAGAGGGGCGTTGTTTTCGATGCAGGCTTGGACGAGATTCTCCGTGCCCTGTCCGTTGACCTCGAAGAAGGTTTTTTCTTTGACCGCCATGGTTGCACCGGCAAGATGAAACACCTGCTCGACATCCAGCACCGCTTGTTGGAGAGAATCTTTATCCAGGCAATCGCCGACGACAAATTCGACGGGGCAGCCTTTCACCCATCCTAGCTTAGCTATATCCCGAACAAGGCATCTGACCTGGGCGCCTTGCTGAACAAGGGCTTCCACCAAGTGACTCCCGATAAATCCTGTTGCGCCCGTAACCAAAACCTTCAATGATTTTGTCCTCGCAAAATACCAACAAACCCTATTGCAGAAGCCCTTTCCGCAGCATAGAGCCGGTTGGTCGAATCGGCAAAGAGAGGCCGTTGCGCCGTCATTGTTCTTCCAGGACTCGGCGGCAGACCTGGGCGATGTGCCAAGCCGCCGAGTTATTCTGCAGCGGCATCAAGCGAGTTAACGTTTTGGTATCAAGGTCGGCGTAGGTTTCCTTACTTAGCGCAACCCCAACAAAGGTGGTGGACGAAAAACGAGTAAGCAGGGCATCGCAGTTAGC
This sequence comes from uncultured bacterium, assembly GCA_903842475.1. Classification (GTDB taxonomy): domain Bacteria; phylum Desulfobacterota; class Desulfobulbia; order Desulfobulbales; family Desulfobulbaceae; genus Desulfobulbus. The sequence continues at coordinate 1,006 of CAIMMA010000125.1, read as the reverse complement.
GATCATTTCTTCCGCGCTTCCAGTCGTGAAAACCAGGGCGTCCGGCGCCTGCCTTTTGATTTCCCGGGTAGCTCGTTTGATATTTTCGTTCGGGTGCAGCTTAAAAATAAGCTGCCGCTCCCCGGCGAGCTGCACAGCCTTTGCAATGAATGTTTCGCGGTCTTCAAACCGGAACAACTCCCGCCGATTGGATGTGCAGGCAAGCACGTAATGGTTGCAGGGAAAGTCGTTGGTGCAGTATTGCCGGAAATTATCGAAATTCGGCATGCCGGTAACAACGATTTTTTCGGGACGCGCACCTCGTTGGATGAAGAAATCCCGATACCCCTCGCTGGCGACACAGAAAGCCCGGTAGGCATCGCTGAGTCCGGTCATGGCCGTATCCGCCATCCACCGAGGAAGAAATCCAAGGTGCTTGACGAGATTAAACATAAAGGATTCCGGTTCGATAATCCCCTCCTGAACCAGCACGATTTTGTGGTTACGAATGTTTCTCTGCAGATAGACGTCGGTGCAGGTCACCACCAGGTCGTAGGGCTGAAGCGTTCCCCGGTAATCGATAACAAGGCCGTGATGCTGCAGATAGGCCCGGCAGCGTGCCACCGTCCTGTTGCCGGCAATCGTGAATTCGATCAAGCCGAGCCTGCGCAGCATCTCGTCAAACCCGTGGCAGTAAAAAGGCGAAAACGAGTGCTCGCAGTCGAGAAGATGCTTGGAAATCTGGTGCATTTGCGTCGTTTGATTCATCGAACCGCAAATGAACAATATCCTTTTTCTCATGCGCCTCCGCCCCCATCGCTGATGCGCGCGCCCCACAACAAAATGATGCCAATTACTGCCATGAAAGCACCACTGGCGCACAGGAGAGTCTCTCCGTGATGATCTGAACAGCTTGCGGCCGCGGATTAACAAGAAAGCACTCCAGGCTCTGTTCGATCATCGGTAAATCGCATTCATGGTAAGTGTACGTAGCGAGCCAAGGCGGCGGATATCCTCGCTGCGAAAG
>CAIMMA010000124.1 GCA_903842475.1 uncultured bacterium | reverse complement strand
TCCCATGGGGATGTGCAGCGTACCGAATCCATCACCTCGATTTTGACGGATATCGACGCCACCACCGGTCACCTTTTTGATGAAGCACGTAGCGGTGAGGAGCATCTCACCGTGAAACTCATCGAAATGAAGGCGGCGCTGAACGATATTCTGACCATCCTTGAAAACATGGGAACCGAACTGTTTTCCATGCTCTCCCAGATTCATAGCCGGGTTAACAGCCTTTCCGTGGAAATAGAAAAAATCAACCGCGGCATCGATGTGCATGAACGGTGCAAGGCGATGGCGGATGAAGTCCTCGGCAATCTCCGGAAAATTTTCAACCAGTCCAGGGGTTTGTACCCGGCCAGCGCTGCCTTCAAAGAGGATCTGCGCCGGATGGCGGAGCGGTATACCATGGAAAGCGAACGGCGGATCCACGAAGACATCGCCAGAAGGCATGGGGTGATCCCGTCAAGCGCACCCGTGGCGGCGGCCGCCAGTGCAAAAGATACTGATTCTGAATTCGGTGATAACGTTGATCTCTTTTAACGGCAGATGAGCCATTGGAATTATTGAGGGTACTATGTCTACTTGTGAATGGAATGACCGTTATTCGATTGGGATTGTACAAATTGACGAACATCATCGACATTTATTTTCTCTGCTGAACAGGTTGTATAATGATTTTGTCAACAAGATCCACGGCGATTCCGTAACCGCTCTTTTCGATGAACTGGTTGACTATGCCACCTATCATTTTTCTGCTGAGGAATACTGGATGCAGGAAAGTTTTTTCCCTCATTTTGAAAAGCATAAAGAAGAGCATGCCCTATTTTCCAGGAGAGTGACGGATATGCATAAGGATTACCATGCAGGACGACGCCAGATATCGCTTGAACTGCTGACATTTCTCAACGATTGGCTCTCTGCGCATATTCTCCGGTCAGATGCTGAATTCGGCCGTTTCATCACTGCTGGCAACTTCCGGATTTAATCCAATTGCAATCCACCATGATCGATATCAACGCTGTATGGCTCGGGGGAGACGTTCCATGGAATCTATAACCGCAAATAGTTCGGAGCAAGGTAACGAGTGCGTGGTCAGCTCCGGTGATCGGCTGACCATTGAAACGATCGCTGACTTCATTGGCCGCATTCGCACGGGCTTGACAGAGGCCGCCACCGTGGTCGTCGAGTTCAATCCCGAGGTGGAAATGGATATCACCGCGCTGCAGGTTTTTTGCTCCGCCTGCAAAACGGCCACCGCCGAGGGCAAACGCTTTATCCATCGGGGGCCGGTGCCCCAGGCCTTGCTGGATCTTTCGAAGGCAGCCGGGGCCGAACGTTTTGAGCACTGCACAAACAAGAACAATGCCTGTTTTCGTCAATTCGGAGGGATAAAAAAATGGCAAAACTAATCATGACAGCCGATGATTCGGCCAGTGTGCGGCAGATGGTCGCCTTCACGCTCAAGCAAAACGGCTACGACGTCGTGGAAGCGGTGGACGGCCAGGACGCACTGACAAAACTCGCCACTAAAAAAGTGGATATGCTGCTGACCGACCTCAATATGCCCAAACTCGACGGTATCGGGTTGATTAAAGGGGTTCGCGCCAGCGCGCTCAATAAATTCATTCCCATTGTCATGCTGACCACCGAATCCCAGGATTCAAAAAAGGCGGAAGGCAAGTCCGCAGGCGCCACCGGCTGGATCGTCAAGCCCTTCAAGCCGGAACAATTAATCGCAGTGGTTAAAAAAGTGTTGGGGTAAAGAAGGGTTAAAATAGAGATAGTTGACTTGGTCAGTCTCTGATGACGACATAAGGATCTTCACCATGATTGAACAACACATTGCCACCTATCGCGAAGAAGCCGGAGAATTGCTGGCCGAACTGGAAACCTCCCTGCTCGATCTAGAAGAAACACCCGATGACAACGATTTGATCAACCGGGTATTTCGGGCAATGCATACCATCAAGGGCTCCGGAGCGATGTTCGGGTTCGATGATATCGCCGCCTTCACCCACGAGGTCGAAACCGTTTTTGATCTGGTCCGCAACGGTAAAATGGTGGTGACCAAAAAACTGCTCGACCTGACCCTCAAATCACGCGACCATATTTCCGCATTGCTCGAGGCTTCGGCAGGCTCTGGCGAGGTGGATAAGCAGGCGGGCGACGCCCTTATCCTCGGCCTGCGACGGCTGGTCCCCCAACCCGCCGCAGCAGGCGAGGAAATCGAGTCGACCGTAATGGCGCCGCCCGGGGCGGCCGAGGCGGAAGAAGCCCAGCAGAAGACCTGGCGGATTCGCTTTCAACCGAACCGGGAACTGCTGCTGTGCGGCAGCAATCCGATATCGCTCATTAATGAGTTGCGGGGCCTGGGAACCTGTCAGGTCACCGCCCATTTTGACGAGGTTCCCTCGCTGGAGAGCTTGATCGGCGAACACTGCTATCTTTATTGGGACATCATCCTGACCTCCAACCGCGGTGAGGCGGCCATTAACGATGTGTTTATCTTCGTCGAGGACGACTGCCAGATCAAGGTCGAACTGATCGACGACCCCAGTCAGTCCGACGGCACCGAATCCCCCAAAAAGCTTGGCCAAATCCTGATCGAGCGCGGCGATATCACCCCTGAGGCCCTCGACAAGGTGCTGCAGCAGCAAAGGCCGCTGGGGGAACTACTGGTGGATCAGGGTGCGGTTACCTCGGAGAAGATCGATTCGGCGCTGACCGAGCAACAGTATGTCAAGAAAATCAGGCAGGAGCACGCCGCCCCGGAACCTGCAGCCAGCATCCGGGTGCCGGCGGATAAACTGGATCAACTGGTCAATCTGGTCGGCGAGATGGTGACTGTGCAGGCCCGTCTGACCCAGGTGTCCAATACCCTTGGCGATGCCAACTTTATTTCCATTGCCGAGGAAGTGGAACGGCTGACCAACGAGTTGCGCGATACCGCCCTCAACATCCGCATGCTGCCCATCGGCAGCACGTTTAGCAAATTCAAACGGCTGGTGCGCGATCTGTCCCAGGAACTGGGCAAAAGAGATCGAAATGGTGACCTTCGGTGCTGATACCGAATTGGACAAGACGGTTATCGAAAAACTCAACGATCCCCTGGTCCACATTATCCGCAACAGCATCGATCATGGCATCGAAAAACCGGAAAAACGGGCCGCTGCAGGCAAGCCGGTCACCGGTACTATCCGTCTGGGCGCCGAGCACGCCGGCGATTCCGTCCTGCTCACCATCCACGACGATGGCGGCGGCATCAATCGCGACGCCATCCGCGCCAAGGCCATTGAACTGGGAATGATCGCCCCCGGCGTCGAATTGTCGGACCAGGAGATTTACGGCTACATCTTTGCCCCCGGTTTTTCCATGGCCGCCAAGATCACCAGCGTTTCCGGCCGCGGGGTCGGCATGGATGTGGTCAAGCGCGGTATCGAGGGGTTGCGGGGCACTATCGTGGTGGATAGCGAGTTGGGCAAGGGCACGACCATCACCCTTAAAATC
>CAIMMA010000123.1 GCA_903842475.1 uncultured bacterium | reverse complement strand
CGGCAGATCGGTGCCTCGGTGCTCTCCCAGGAGCTGCGCCGCTACGGCGTGCCCTACGAAGTAATCGAAAAAGAGGGGATGGCCGATATCCTCGCCTATTTCGACATTGAATCCAACGAAGAGCTGTTTTTGCAGCTCGGAGAGGGGCGGGTCCGCTTACGGGAACTGATTTACGAGATCATGGGCGGCCTGTATGCTGATCGCCCGACCCTGTACCAGCCAACGGGGGTGTTCAACCGGGTGGACCTTTCCACCCTGGATCCGGTGGTGATAAAATCGTCGGCCTGCTGCAAGCCCGGGCCGCTCGACAAGGGCGTGATCGGCCTGCTCAGCGAGCGGGGGCTGAGCCTGCACCGCAAGGATTGCACCCAGCTGCAGAAAATCAATTTTCAGCGGGAAGATGCGGTGGAGGTGCGCTGGAAGCTGCAATCCACCAGGGTGGAAAAGACCCAGAAAATTATTGTCATGCAGGCTTCGAGGAACCGCTTGCTCATGTTGCTTTCGGTGGCGCCGGAGGAGATGAAGCTGGTGGATATCGTCTATCTGGGCAAGGGTGCCTTGATGGTGGGCGACTGGGAAGTCAATTTTCAGGTGGCCAACCTCTATGGCCTCAAAAAGATCCATCGCCATTTTTCCCGTTCCGGGCTTCGCTACGAGTTCGAGCTGGATCAGTAACGCTCGAACCAGGGCGTTGGTCGCCGGCGCAGCTTACTCCAGGCGCCATTTCTCCTGGGGCAGGCAATAGTCGATATGGGCATCGAGTTGCGCCTGAAACAGCTCCCTGGCAATTTCCCGAGCCCCGAACCGCAGCAGGTGCTCGGTGGTCATCTGGCAATCGATCAGGGCGATGTTGCGGTGGATTGCCTGCCGCACCAATGCGGCCAGGGCTACCTTGGAGCCATTGCTCACCCGGGCGAACATCGATTCGCCGAAAAATACCCGATCCAGACAGATACCGTATAAGCCCCCGGCCAGTTGGCCGTCCTGCCAGCATTCAATCGAGTGGGCGAAGCCGAGCTGGTGCAGTCGGCAATAGGCCTGCTGAATGGCCGGGGTGATCCAAGTGCCTTTTTCCGAGCGGCCGGAGGCCGTGGCGCAACCGTTGACCACCGCGGCAAAGGCGGTGTCGGCGGTGACCGTGAAGGCGCCCGAGGCGATGGTGCGCCGCAGTCGTCCGGGCAGGTGGAATTCCCGGGGGAAAAGAGCCAGGCGCGGGGCCGGCGACCACCAGAGGATCGGGTCGCCCTCGGAGAACCAGGGGAAGATGCCCTGGCGGTAGGCCAGGATCAGCCGGTCCGGGCTGAGATCGCCGCCGATGGCCAGCAGTCCGTCGGGTTCGGCGAACTCGGGGAGGGGGAAGATCAGGGTTTCGTTCAGGCTAAAGACGGGCATAGTGCTTCCGGTCAAAGGAGTTTGGGGACAGTCGTGACCGGAAAGGTACTGCAGCCATAAAAAAAGGCAAGCCCGAAGGCTCGCCTTTTTGCACTCTGGCGGCCAGTAATCAGTCGTGCCTCCGACGACTACGAACCCTGCCGGCCAGCCCGGCGATGCCGGTGCCGCCGAGTAGCATGGTGGCTGGTTCGGTAAGGAGCTTGTTTTCCGCTTGACGCCGACAAACCCATTTTTTCCAATAAAAAGAACAATTCGGGCAAAAAGAGGTTTACAGGAAGCCCTAACTAATTGATAATCAATCCACTTGTACCGTTCCAGCCCTTCGCGGGCAAAGCCCGGGGAGCGGTGGCCGTCAAGGAAACGGGAGTGCCGGCAGTTGCGGGTAGCTGCTTGATAATGCACCGTTTCATGGCGTTTATTTCCTCTTCAAAGGTCTTGCCGACACCACTAGAGCTATGATGTACCTCGAACATTTTCACCTCACCCAGTCACCTTTCCAGGAAGAGCCGAATCCGGAGGTGCTGTTTCCCGGCGCCAAGCGTGAAGATATCAGCCAGTCGCTGCTCCTTGATGTCCTGGCAGGTAAACCGCTGGTCAAGCTGATCGGTCGGGAAGGATCGGGAAAAACCCTGATCTGCCGGGTGATCATTGATCGGCTGCCCGACAACTATGAGGTGGTGTACATCGACAACCCGGTCGGCGCCTTTGACGACCTGCTGCGGCTGGCTTGCCTCGATCTGGGCATGAACCCGATCGGTAATCACGAAACCATTAATTTTCTCCAGGAATTACGGCGTCTGCTCGAATTGCGGAAGGCTGCCAATAAAAAAACCGTGCTGATCATCGATGAGGCGGAAAAACTATTTCTCGCTACCCTTGAGCGGTTGGTGCGCCATATCAGCGACTATCAGGACGACCTCGGCCTGACCATCATTCTCGCCGGGCGGCCGGGGTTGGATGCCAATCTGGAGCAGTTGGCCGTGTTCTGCGCCGAAGTCGATATGCATTCAGGCTATTACCTGGAACCCCTCAATGAAAACGAAACCCGGCAATATCTCCGGTTTCGCCTCAATGCCGCCGGTCTGAGCCGCGAACAGCACGGGGATATCTTTACCGAGGGAGCGGTGGCCAAGATTTTTGAATCCGCCCAGGGCAATCTGCGGATGATCAACATCCTGGCGGAGGAAGCCCTGCAGGTTTCCTGCTCGGAAAAATCGTTCATGGTCCTGCTGGATCATGTCGAACCCGACGATGACGACCGCGATGCGATGGGGAGCAAGGTGCTTGAGCTCTACGAATTGCTTCGTCACAACCGGTTGTGGACCGCAGGACTGGGGTTGGCCGTGGTGCTGGTGCTGGTGATCGGCTTCATGCTCAGCGGCAAGGGCGGCAAGGAGTTGCCGGTCCAGAGCACATCTGAAAAATCCCTCAAGGTATTGCCGCAGCAGGCGGGTGAGTCGCCCTCCTCCGCAGTTGTCGGCAGCGCTCCGGCAACCAGGGGCGGAGCCGCAGCGGTTCCTGCCGAGCCGGGGAAAAGTGCCGGCAATGCGGCGGCGGAAGGTCCGGCGGCGGTTCCCGTGCCTGCGAAGGAAGGCGAGCGGCGGGACGGCGATAAACTGTTCCGCGAACGGGTAGGTGCCGGCGCAGGCTTGCTGGCCGGGTCCTTGCGGGGCGGATATACCATCCAGCTGATGATGCTGGCCTCGGATCAGGCCCAGGCAAGCATCACCAAAACATTGATCCAGGATGAATATTATTCGCTCAAGGATCAGCTGTATATTCTTCGTAAAAAAACCAATCCGCCGAGCTTGTTCGTCTTTTACGGGATGTTCGACAGCATGGATGCGGCCCGGGAGGCTCGCAATTCCATGCCGGTGCTGCTGCGCAAACATCATCCCTATCCGCTCTCCATCAGTGAGGCGTTGAAAAAACTCGAGAATTGAACCGGACCCCGGCCGCCGGCATCCCCTTGCCCGGCGGCGGACCGTGGTTTTACATTTCCCTCTCTCCAAGTTTTACCCAGGATACACCCATGGATGTCCTCCTTGCCAGGCCCCGCGGTTTTTGCGCCGGTGTCAACCGGGCGATTGCCATTGTCAATCAGGCGCTCGCGCGTTACGAACCCCCTGTGTATGTGTTGCATGAAATAGTCCATAACACCCATGTCCTCGAGACCTTGCGACGAGGCGGAGCGGTTTTTGTCGAGGAACTGGAGGAGATTCCGTCGGGTTCGGTCACCATTTTCAGCGCCCATGGCGTTTCCAAGGCGGTCGAAAAGCAGGCTGAGGCGATGCAATTACGGACCATTGATGCGACCTGCCCGCTGGTTTCCAAGGTGCATCGGCGCATGATCCGGCTTAATTCGCAGGGGTGCGATGTGCTGGTCATCGGCCACAAAGGGCATCCCGAGGTGGATGGGACCTGCGGCCAAGCGGTGGGTCCGTTCCATGTGGTTTCTAAGCCTTCCGAGGTGGCCGCCCTCCAGGTGACCGACCCCGCCAAGGTCGGATATGTGACCCAGACCACCTTGAGCGTCGATGATACCGCCGCCATGCTTGCCGCCATTCGCCACCGCTTTCCGGCGATCATTGAGCCCGAACGAACCGATATTTGTTACGCCACCACCAACCGCCAGGCAGCGGTCCGGCAGCTGGCGGGCCAGGTCGATCTGGTATTGATTGTCGGATCAAAAAACAGTTCCAACTCCAACCGGCTCCGTGAAGTGGCGGAACAACTGCGCACCCCGGCCTATTTGATCGATCATGCCGGTGAACTGGAGTCGAAGTGGTTCGAAGGTGTCAAGCGGGTGGGCGTCAGTGCCGGGGCCTCGGCCCCTGAGCATCTGGTGGTGGAGGTCGTGGCCTGGCTGCAGCGGCAGAGCCCTGGATCGGTCGAGGAGATGGCCGGCGAGGAGGAACATATCAATTTTCTGGTTCCGGAGCTGGAGGTGTAGTCCTCCGAAATCCTTCGGCTGTCTCCGCTGTGTCCCACGCCTCCAGGACATGGCGTCATCGTTGGTCCTCATCATGCCCGCCTGGTTATTGCACCAGGTGGGACACTCCCACTATTTCCACGCCATTGAGTCGGGTGCGATCGCATTGGGTCAAGGCGGCAAGCGTGGTCCGGTACGGGTGGCCGATGCCGATGGCCCACCCCTGCTGCTGGGCCATTGTCACCAATTGGTTGAGTTGGCTGCAGATTTTTTCCAATTCCTGAACATTATCCAGAAACACATGACGACGGGCTGAAGGTACGCCCAACTGCTGCGCCGTGACTAGACCCTGTGAGGCCGCGGTGGTGTAGCTGTCGATGAATAGGAAATTTCGGGATTTTATGATGGCCAGCACCGTCCGTATCGCCTCGCTATCTTCAGTGAACCGCGAGCCCATGTGATTGCTGGCGCCCACTGCATGGGGCACGGCGGCCAGCATCCGGGTGGTTTTCTGTTTGATCCGGCCGGGCGTGTCCCGCACCGCCAACCCTCCTTCGCCGTCCACCCAAATCCCGTTTTTCGGTTCCATGGGCAGGTGGACCAGAATGTCCCGACCAATGGCAAAGGCCGCCTCGGCCAACGCCCCGCTGTACGGTGCATCGGGAAGAAACGAATAGCTCAGATTGAGATCCAGCGATAAAAATTGGCGGCCCAGCTGCTGCTGATGCCCCAAATCATCAATGATAATGGCGACCAGGGGCCGGTTGGGAGGTGGGGCGGAGGCGGACTGTAACGCTTGGGTTGGCAGCGTTGCCGGCGGTGATGCTTCCTGCTCGCCCGCAACCGCCGGGACAGGGGCGACGACGCTGTTTT
>CAIMMA010000122.1 GCA_903842475.1 uncultured bacterium | reverse complement strand
TCCTGTTCCTGCGGAACAAAAGCAGGGGCTACCGCAGCTATTTCTCAACACAAAAAACCACCTAAGGAGCTCTGCACATGCTGAAAAAGAACAATCGCGGCGTTATTCGCCTGGGCGACACAACGAACCATGGCGGCAAGGTTATCCAGATTGCCCATACTCCCGAGGATATGAGCAGGCCCATCGCCTGTATTGGCGACTTGGTGCAATGCCCGAAGTGCAATGGCGTATATCAGATTATGGAGGGCGAGCCGACCTTCACGATCATGGGGATCCCCGTTGCCCTTGACGGCCATAAAACGGCTTGCGGGGCCACGCTGATCACCTCGATGGGCTGAGGCGATGGAAGTATGTTCGGCCCTCGCCCTTCGCAGTCGGCCCCACTCTCTCCCGCACTGCCACTTGCTGTAAAGGTGAAATCCCAGGCGATCAAGCCTTTGAAGGGGTGCGGCAAATGATACTTCCGGCTTTTGACGGCCCCATGGAAAAATCTGATTACCATCAATCTATAGCCAAGAGACCTGTTTGATGGCATGGGATCTCTCACTGCGTTCGAGATGACGTCCCGGAGATGTCATTTCGACAAGCACAGCGAGGAGAAATCACCAGGGGGCTCATCAGAATACTCTCCAGAAACAATCGGCTGCATTTGGGTGGTCATCAGATAGAAAAAACACCCCGCTCCCCAAGCGGAGGCGGCAAAGCATTGACAGAAGCGCCAGCGGACCGCGGGGCCCGAAGTTCGCAAGTGAAGGAACCGGCTGGCGGCGTGAGCGATACCATTGCAACCGAAACCTGAAAATATCGAGGGAAAATGAAAAAAACCAGCTGCACGATTCGCACAAATCCCCACGGGTCCGCCACAAGACCTTTGGCGGCCCACGGTACGGCGGCACAGGCACTTGAACCGTGATGCGCCTTGCCCAATCCAAACTTTTAACCTTAGCGGGAGAACGGGATGCTACCTGAACGAGTTATGTGGACCCAGGGCATGGGGGTCGGCCCGGTGCACTTTCAACAACAAGATCGCTATATGGACGCTCAGCTCCGCCTGCGGGGGGCAATGCTTCGCCCGCATGCCTGGGGGTTTACCGAGTTTACCATTGATGACCACCATTTGACGCTCGGAAAAATAGTCCTCAGCAAAGCCAAGGGGATACTGCCGGATGGAACCCTGTTCGAAGTCGGGCATGGCCAACCCACCTTATCGCTGGATATCTCCCCGGGGCAGACCAGCCAGCGGGTGGTGCTGGCCCTGCCCATGAGTCTTGACAATGCCATGGAAACCCGAGATGAAGACACCCTCGGCCTTTCCACCCGCTATATCCGAACCCCTGTGCGCATCCGCGACCATCACGCCTATAAAGAAAAAAACAGCAGCGATGCGGCCATTCTCTGCGGCAGTCTCGACCTGCGTCTGATGGTCGAGGCAGACGCAAGCCTCAGCGGTTACATAACCATGCCCGTGGCCCTGGTCGTGGAATGCAGGCAGGATAAAACCATTATCCTTGACAAAGAGTTCCAGCCCACCTTTTTGCATCTTGAAGCCTCTCCAGTACTGACCGGGTATTTGAATGAGATTATCGGATTGCTCACCCATCGGGCGGACCACCTTGCCAGCCGGGTCAGCAATGCAGGGCAGGCCGGGACTGCGGAATTGGGGGATTTCATGCTGCTGCAGTGTGTCAATCGCGCGGAACCGATATTCCGTCACCTCGAAAAGACCCCGGCCTTGCACCCCGAGGAACTCTATCGCTTGCTGCTCGGCCTCGTCTCCGAATTGGCGACCTTTTCAGAACGAGGCAAGCGTCCCCGCGAAATCGCCGCCTATGATCATATGGCGCAGAACCAGACATTTGCCGACTTGATGGAACAGGCGCGCTATGCCCTCAGCATGGTCCTGGAACAGCACGCCGTGCTCCTGCCGCTGCAACAACGAAAAAACAACATTCAACTGGCCCCGATTCACGACAAAAATCTGCTTGGAACCGCGCTCTTTGTGCTGGTTGTGCAGGCCGACATGGACTTGGAAAGCCTGCGCTCGCACCTGCCCAAGCAAATTAAAATCGGCACACCGGAAAATATCCGCGAGCTGGTCAACACCCACCTGCCCGGGATAAAAATTCGGCCCATGCCCGTGGCGCCGCGCCAGATCCCCTTTCATGCGGGCAAGAGCTACTTTCAGCTTGATTTCACGTCGCATCAGCGGGCGCAACTGGAGGCTTCCACCGGCTGCGCCCTCCATGTATCCGGATCCTTCCCGGGGCTGCAGCTGCAACTTTGGGCCATCAAGGAGTAAGCCATGTCACAACCTTCCTCTGATTTTGATCGCGACAAAACCGTCATTGACGTGGAGGTCGCCCCCGCCGCCACAGGCAAAGGCCTGCCTTTCGCCCCCGTGGCCGTGGCCCCGGGCCGTCAATCGCCGCCTGACGCCCCATATCTGTCCCGGCAAACCTCCCTGGACGATTATGCCCAAGACCTTAACCCGAGGGTGAAAGGCGTTATTACGCCCGGCCTTAACCCGCTGGTCAAAGCAGCTTCGCACCTGCTTTTGGAAATCGTCACCATCAGACAAGCAAACGATATGCATCTTGGCAGCCTCCACTCCAGACTGGCGGCGGAAATACGGGGGGTCAGTTCCCAGGCCATGGCTTCCGGCGTCAGCGAATCGCAGGTCAACGTCGCCCAATATTTGCTCTGCACAGCCCTGGACGAGGCTGTCGTCACCTCCCGCATCCCCGGGGCGGAAGATACATGGCCTGATAATTCACTCCTCAGCACCTTCCACAATGACACCTGGGGCGGAGAAGTCTTCTTCGAGGTACTCGCCCGGGCCATGGAACAGCCCGCAAGACTGCTCTATCTGCTGGAGTTCATCTATCTCCTGCTCAGCTTGGGTTTTGAGGGAAAATACAGTTTGGAAGACAGGGGCTCCCTGGCCCTCGAGTCGCTGCGCGACCAGCTTTACAGACAAATCCGGATTCTGCGGGGCGAACCCAGCCCGGATCTGGCAAAAAAGCTCCCGCCACCCAAGTTCAAGAACAGAATGTACGCCTATGTCCCCACATGGCTGGTCATTATCCTGCTCTTGACCTGTCTGTCCGTGACCTACTGGGGCTTTTTTTATGCCCTGGACAACAGAGCGCAACCGCTTCTTGCCCAATTCGACCAACATGCTCCGCCCGGCAAGCTCTTCATGCTGAAGGAAAAACAACCGGAACCATCCTCCTCGGCTGCCGCCGAGCCATTGTCCGAACCAACTCCTGAGAAGGGGGCCGACATCGCTCCCGGCTCCACACCCGCTTCGGAGACGCGCCCATGATATCCCGTTTTTTTCGTACCCTATGGAATACATTGAAATTACCCTGGGTTTTGGCCCTATTGGTGACCCTGATTTTAATCCTTTTAGTCTGGCTTCTGGGGCCATACGTTGCCTTGGCCGACAAGGTCGTACTGGAAAGCATCAATGCCCGACTTATAGCCACCGTCATCCTGACGTTCTGTTGGGGATTGTTTTTAGTCCTCTATAACTACCGGCAACGGAAAAAAGAACTGGCCCAACCGGAAAAAGCGGAACAGCGCGAACAGCAGCTTCTCGAACGCCAACGCGCGCGCGAGGCAATCGACCAAATAAAAAAGTGCCTGCAGGCAGCCCTGAAAATCGTCACCACCTCCAACTTCTACGGAAACCAGAGACGTTCACGCTACGCCCTGCCCTGGTATCTGCTCCTGGGAACCAACGATTGCGGCAAAACCTCGGCCTTGCTGAATTCCGGCCTGAAATTTCCCCTGAACGAGCAAGCTGACCGGCATCTCTATCAGCTCAAAGCCACGGAACAGTGTGAACCGCTCTACGGCAACGAAGCTATATTTATTGATACCCCGGGATCCTATACAAAAAGCGCTCCGGGGTCACCTGGCCACAAGGCGTGGACAACCCTCCTGACACAATTGCTCAAGGTCAGGCCCGCCAACCCTCTCAACGGTATCATCGTCTGCGTGAGCATGCGAGATCTCATCGATTCCGACCAAGCCAAACGCGAGCACCTGGCAATAACCCTGCGAACCCGTTTAAGCGAGGTGCTGAAACGGTTGCGCAACCATGTGCCGGTGTATCTGGTCTTCACCAAGTGTGATGCGGTTCCGGGATTCGCTCATTTTTTCACCCACCTGTCCCGGGCGGAGCGCGAGCAGGTCTTCGGCTGCCCGGCCAGGACCGAGACCATGGAGCCGGGAAGCGTGCCCGTGGAACTCAATGACCTGATGCAAACCCTCAATGCGCAGATTATTGCAAAAATCCATCAGGAGCGTGACATTTCCGCACGAGCCGCCATGTTCCGCTTTCCCCAGGAAATCGAACTTTTCGGGGATCGCATTCAAGATTTCATTACCGAGGCTTTCGGGCCTTCCCGTTATCACCGGCCCGTGGTGTTCCGCGGCTTCTATTTTACCAGCGCTCTCTCCGCCCCTGATGTCCTGGCAGCCGCGGCACATCAGGGGGAACAGAGTTTCCAGACAGGATTCCGCGCATCTGCAAGCGATTTTACCAAGGGATTCTTCCTGCTGAATCTTTTCAACCAATGCATCCTTCCGGAAGCCAAGCTTGCCATTGCGGATAACGACCAGCGCTGGGGGTTGCGGCTGCGCCGCTATGGCATGCAATTAACGTCTGCCGCCGTCTTTCTCTTTGTCGTGGTCTTTCTGGGGGTCAGTTTTATGAACAACTCGTCCCGCCTGGAAGACCTCGCCACCGGCTATACCGCCTTTGCCACGGAACGGAAAAAAACTCCGGCAACAGTGGACGCCAAGGCGCTCTTGCCGGAACTGGGTAAAATTGCCGGAACCACCAATGTCTACGCCCCTGATACCGATTCACGCATTCGCTATGGCCTTGGGTTATACCGAGGCAGAGACTTCGATAAATCCACCAACTCAGCCTATCTTGGCACGCTCAACACCCGGCTCATGTCCGCGCTGCGCGGTGCGGCGTCTGAGAAAATAGAAAAATCGTTGGATAATATAGTTGAGTTAAAGTCCGCATTGCGGGCCTACCTGATGCTGTGCCAGCCGGAAAACATCAACCTGAAGTTCCTCAACGATTGGTTGGGCAAACAATGGTCGGATCAATACCTCGGGCAGGCAGAGGTCCAGCAGGACCTCAGGCAGCATATGGACTACCTCCTGGCCAACGGAATACTGCCCGTTGAACCGGATGCGGCCCTGGTGGACAGAGCACGCAAGGCACTTTTAAAAACACCTTTGGCGGCATTGGTCTATCAACGCATGCAAGAGGAATCCCTGGAAAGCGGCAAACCGCCCTTCACCTTCCGGGCCGCCATCGGGGAATCTCCTTTTTCAGGCGATACCTATGCCATTCCCAGCCTCTACACGCACCATGGGTACGAGGAATATCTTATCAAGCGGTGCCCCGGCATTATCCGCAGTTTAACGGATGAGAAATGGATTTTCAGCAAAAGCAACCTGGCCATGAGCACCCTGGACATGGATAAAATCCTCAAGGACGTGCGGACGATGTATTTCCGAGACTATACCCTGCACTGGCGCCAAGCGATGCAGGCCTTGCAGGTGCGGACGCCGGGGACACTGGCGGATGCGCGTAAGCTGGCGGAAGGACTGACCGCCGGCACCCCGCCCACGGTTCTTGTCCTGCGTGAACTCCGGGCAAACACCAACTTTATCCCCGAGGATATGGCCCCTGATGCCGTGACCACTGCCATTACAGATGAAGCCAAGCGGAAAGCGCAGCAGAGACTGGCCAGCCAGGTGGGCGGTAAAGTCGCCAAGGCCTTGGTGAGCAAGACCGCTGACAGCGCTAAAGAATTGCAGCAGAAAGCCCAGCAGGAAGCTCAGCGTGATGCCATCGCTGTCCGGCAATATTTTGTGCCTTTTGTAAGCCTGCTGACAGTGGAAGGCAATTCCAACCCGACCCTCAAGGCTGTCAACGACAACATGGCCGGCACGGGCGAATACTTTGCCAAG
>CAIMMA010000121.1 GCA_903842475.1 uncultured bacterium | reverse complement strand
GCCTCCCGCATCCCTTGGGGATCGTGGGCCACGATCTTCGCGCCCTTCTCAATCAAGGCCGGCAGGATGGTCAGGGCCGGCGACTCGCGCATATCGTCGGTTTCCGGCTTAAAGGTGAGGCCGAGTACCCCGATGGTCTTGCCGGTTTCGCTGCCGCCCAAGGCATCGCGAATCTTTTTCACCATCCGCGCCTTCTGGGCGGCGTTGACCTCCACGGCCGCTTCGACGATGCGGGCGCTGACCCCATGCTCCTGCACGGTGCGCAGCAGGGCCACCGTATCCTTGGGGAAACAGGAGCCGCCGTAGCCCGGTCCGGGATGGAGAAATTTTTTACCGATCCGGCCGTCGAGCCCGATCCCCTTGGCCAGGGCAATGGCATCGGCTCCCACGGCCTCGCAGATATTGGCCATCTCGTTAATAAAGCTAATTTTCACCGCCAGAAAGGCGTTGGCGGCATATTTGATCAGTTCGGCGGTTTCGATCCCGGTAACCACAATTGGCGTCTCGATGAGGTAGAGCGCGCTGTAGATCTCGCGCAGCACCGCTGCGGCCCGGTCGTTTTCCACGCCGATGACCACCCGGTCCGGCCGCATGAAGTCGGTGATCGCCGCCCCTTCGCGCAAAAACTCGGGGTTGGAGGCCATATCGAAATCCGCGGCGGGGTTGGTTTCGCCGATGATGCGGGCCACCTGGCGGGCGGTACCGACCGGCACCGTACTTTTATCGACCACCACCGTATACCCGGCCAGATGCGGGGCCAGATCGCGGGCCGCCTCGTACAGATAGCTGAGATCGGCATACCCGTCACCGCGCCGACTCGAAGGGGTGCCCACCGCGATGAACACCGCCTCAGCCTCCGGCACCGCCTCGCTGAGTTCGGTGGTGAAGCGGAGCCGGCCCCCGGCCCTATTTTTGATCACCATATCGGCCAGCCCCGGCTCATAGATCGGGATCTGCCCCTGGCATAAGGCGGCGACCTTGGCTGCGTCTTTATCGACACACACCACTTCGTGGCCAAACTCGGAAAGACAGGTGCCGCTGACGATGCCGACATACCCTGTGCCAATAATTGCGATTTTCATAAATAATAACTCCGGTACCAGGCAACAAAGCGCTGCAAGCCGACCTCGATCGGGGTGGACGGTCGAAACCCGACATCCGCCACCAGATCGTCGATATTGGCATAGGTTTGCTGGACATCGCCATCCTGCATGGGCAGAAAATTCTTCACGGCTTTCCTCCCCAGGCAGTCTTCCAGCACCTCGATGAAATACATTAATTTTTCCTGATGGTTGTTGCCGATATTGTAAATCCGGTAAGGCGCCCAACTGGTGGCGGTGTCCGGCCGACTTTTATCCCAGCCCGGATTCGGCACCGGCGGTTGCTCGATCACCCGCGTCACGCCCTCGACGATATCGTCGATATAGGTGAAATCCCGGGCCATATCGCCATTGTTGAAAATATTGATCGGCTTGCCGGCGAGGATCGCCTTGGTGAAGAGAAAATAGGCCATATCCGGCCGGCCCCAGGGCCCGTACACTGTGAAAAACCGCAGGCCGGTGGTGCGCATGCCATAGAGATGGCTGTAGGCATGGGCCATCATTTCGTTGGCTTTCTTAGTGGCGGCATAGAGCGAGACCGGATGGTCCACATTGTCGTGCACCGAAAACGGCATGCTGGTGTTGCCGCCGTACACGGAACTCGAAGAAGCGAACACCAGATGGCCGACCCCGGAGTGGCGGCAGCCTTCGAGGATGTTCACAAAGCCGAGGAGGTTGGAATCGGCATAGGCATGGGGATTGGTGAGGGAATAACGAACGCCGGCCTGGGCGGCCAGATTGACCACCGCATCGAATCGGTGGGCGGCGAACAGTTGCTCCATCCCCGGCCGGTCGGCGAGATCGAGTTCGAGGAAGGTGAACCCGGGGATTGCAAGCCACTGCAGTCGTGCTCTTTTCAGGTCAGGATCGTAGTATGCATTGAGGTTGTCAATGCCAACCACCTCCCAACCTTGGCTGAGCAGTTTCCTGGACAGGAACGAACCGATAAAACCGGCCGCGCCGGTGACTAATATTTTTCGCATGACGGGAATATCCTCTCCACTCGCACACAGCCAGGGCCTCCGGCCCGGTTATCGCCCCTTGACACATCCGGCGACATCACGGGGCGGAAGTCAGGTTGGTGCGGTCAGCTGAACATTTCCGCAGCCGCCATTCTGTTACCAGCGCCAGAGTTCCCTGGTGGTAGACAGAGTGAATAACACCCGATTGTCGGTGTATTGATCGCTATCCAGGTTACCATCGGATACGAAATAGGAATAATGCACCCCGGCTTTGTACCACTGCGCAAACGAATAACTGAAACCGACACCGGCCTCGTAGGTATTGGTATCATAGGCGGTATCGCCGGTGGTATTGCCCGAGTCATTGCCATTGGCAGCAAGCAAATAATCTCCCCGGGGATTAAAAGTGGACTCCCAGGTGTAGCGGCCGTACGCGTCGAGGGCAAGGCGTTCGGTGTACTGATAGGTGAAGGTGGCCGAGGCATTGTACGTATCAGTTAAGCCTGAGTCCTGGCTGCCGGTGAAATTCTGGGCGGCATACTGCTTGTCGAGCGCCAGGGTATAGGCGGCATGCTCATACTTCCTCGAAAAATTCAGGTAGCCATTGTACCCCCAGGTCCCGTCGAGTCCGTCGGTTTTCGCATAGGAAGGGCCAGCGCCGATGGCCAGTCTGGTGCGGGAGTCATAGGCATGATCCCAACCGATGGACCCGTTATGGACCTGATAGCCCGGTTGGGTATCGCCGTCGTACTGGGTTTCCGAATACGAATACTTCACCGGAAAAAAATTGCTCGGATCCTGGACATAATCGACCCCGAGGTTGCCGCCGTATTGATCCAGATCGGGCGTGCCGGTGGCAGTCCCCGGGGTTGAGGCCCCATTATCATACAACCCGCGGGTGTAATTGAGCCCCAGACTGGATCGCCAGTTTTGATTGAACCCGTGGGTATAATCAGTGAAGAAGGTGTGTCGGTCGTAGTCGTTGTAGTCCTGATTGTCCTGTTGGCTGTAGTAGTTGCCGCTGCCCTCATCATTGCGGAGTACGCTGTACGTGTAACCGCCGCCGATGCTGCTGCGTT
>CAIMMA010000120.1 GCA_903842475.1 uncultured bacterium | reverse complement strand
TTGCCGGTTTTCAGCGACGCCGTCATAGCCGGGCCGCGAATTGCACCAACTGAGGTACAGGGTGGCAATGGCCCTGGTTATGCCGACATAGCAGAGCCGCCGTTCCTCTTCCAGATGGTGGCGGGCGGCGGCGGCGTCCAGCGCCTGCCGAGGCGCCAGCGGCAGCAGCCCTTCTTCGACCCCGGCGATGAACACCAGCGGAAACTCAAGCCCCTTGGCGGCATGGAGGGTGGAAAGGGTCACCGCCGTGGCCCTGGGATCGTATAGCACGGAATCGCTGAACAGCTCGAGATGGGCGGCAAAGGCAGCCAGCGAATGGTCGAAGGTCATGGCCAGCTCCCGGAAACGGACCAGCTCATCGAGCTGCGGATCAAGTTGGTACTGCGTCATGAGGTCCAGCAGCAGCGAACTCATCGTTTGCGCTCCGCAACAAAGCAGCAGCCGATCATGCAGCGCTCGAAACCGTTCCAAGGCCGCACCAACAGCCCCCGCCTCCGTCGCCAAATCGCCAAAAATAGCAGAAAAAGCCAAAGTTTCAGGCAAGGAGGCGCGCATTCTTGCCTGCAGTCGCTGCAGTGAGCGGCTGCCGACCCCATGTTCCTGCCCCAAAAGAAACAGCAACTGATCGGTACTGGCCCGGCCGGCAAGCAGCAGCACCCAGTAATAGAGCAGCCGGCACACTCCTTTGGTGTAATAGGCCTCGAGATCGACCAGCTGAAAAGGAATGCCCCTGGCGGTGAGGACGGTGCTCAACGACTTGGCCTGACGTGAAGTCCGAAAGAGAACGCCGATATCGCCAAACGACACCTGACTTGAGCCGGTGGCATCGAAGTGGTCGAGACTGCGGTGCGAGATCCCGCCGACCTGGAGTTCGATCTGGTCGGCGATAAATGCAGCCTCGGCCTCGGGATGGGCGCAGCCCTGCAGATACATGACCCCGGGTGCCTGACTGCAGGCCTGCATGGCGGCCAGGGGCCGGGGATGCGGATTATGCCGGATGAGCTGCTCGGCGGCCCGGACAATGACGGACCCACTGCGGTAATTGCGGATCAGCTGGTGACATTCGGGCCCAAACGCCTCGATAAAAGTCTGAAACCATACGGGATCAGCGCCGCGGAACCCATAAATCGCCTGATCGGGATCACCGATAACAAATACCGTCGCACTCTGCGCCAACAACGCGACCAGGGTGTACTGGGCCTGATTGACGTCCTGAAACTCGTCGACCAGGAGAGGCCCGGTGGCCGCCCGGATGGCGTCGGCGGCTGCCCCGTCCTGCTGCAGCAGCGCCACGGTGCGCGGCACCACCGCCTCGATATCGATCTGAGCCTGCCGGGCCAGCAGCTGCAGATATCGGTGCAGCTCCGGCGCCGGGTTTGAGGTCTCCGGTTGGCGCAGAAGCAGGCTCAGGGTCCGGGAGAGTTCCTCGCGTGCCTTGGCGCTCTGCCGGGGAAACAGCTCCTCCAGCAGGACGGCCCGTTCCTCCGGCCCGACCACCTGCAGCCCCGGCTGTTCGCGCCGCAGCTGGGCCAGGCAATAGCCGTGAAAGGTGGCCACCGTCAAAGGGTGGCCGGCTGTAATCACGTCCTGCAAACGCTGCCTGAGCTCCGCCGCCGCCTTGTTGGTGAAGGTGATCACCGTGCAGGGGCGAGGGGACGTGGTGGCCAGCAGACGGACCCGACTGACCAGGGTGTGGGTTTTACCGGTTCCCGGCCCGGCCTGCACCAGGATCAGCGCTGCCTTGCTATCCACCGCCCGCTGCTGCTCGATGTTCAAACCTTGCGCCACGGGGGCGGGCCGGGACAGGGGCGTGCGCGCAAGCAGCGTACTGTTGCGCACCTTGGACGGTGCCGGGGCCGCAATCGCCCCGAACAGGCGGCCCTGACCGCAGAGAGCGGCCCGCTCGCCCTCGGAAAAGACCGTGATAACTCCGAACTCGCCGTCATAGCCGGCGCGGCGGATCACCCGACCTTCGCGGACCCTGGCGATGGCCTCGGCCACCAGCGGCGAGGCCTGCCTGGCGATCTCCTCAATCGGGGCATCGAGGAGCAGGCGGAATTCGGAACCAAAGGTATTGATCAGCCGGACGTACCCGGCCAAGGCCTTCTTGCTGGTCGGCCCGCAGTCAACCAGTTCGGCCACTATCTCCTGGAGAGGGATCAAGCTGTGCACCTTGGGGGCGGAGGTCGGAAAGATCGCCCGGGGTCGATCCGCCAGTTCCATCACCCGGTGGAGCACCCCGATGGTCAGGGGTTTGCCGCAGCCGGGACAGATCCCCTCGAGCTTGCGGGTGGCCGCGGGTTCCAAACAGACCCCGCATTTACGGTGGCCGTCGCAGTGGTACTTGCCCTCCTCCGGATAAAATTCGATGGTGGCGGCAAACATCTGTGCACCGCTCGCATCGACCGGGGTGCGGATGGCCTCGCGCATCGAAAAATAGTCGAACCCGGCGGCAAAGACATTGGCTTCCCGCCCCAGTTTGGCGGGGGAATGGCAATCGGAGTTGGAAAGCAGGGTGAACCGGTCGAGGGCGGAGATCATCCGGTTCATCTCCGGATCGGAGGAGAGGCCGGTTTCCAGGGCAAAAATCCGGTCGCTGAGGTCGCCGAAACACTCCTCGATACAATCGAAGCCCGATTTCGAACCGAACAGGGAAAACCACGGGGTCCAGATATGGGCGGGAACCAGAAACCCCTCTGGCCCCTTTTCCAGCAAAATCTCGAGGAGGTCGCGGGAGTCCAGGCCGAGGATGGGCCGACCGTCGCTGCCGATATTGCCGATGGTGGCCAGGGTGGCATTGATCCTTCGCACCGATTCGAAATCCGGGGCATAGAGCAGGTTATGCACCTTCCTGACCTGACCGCCTCGTTTGTAAATGGAACTGATCTCGGCGCTGAGCACAAAGCGAATGGATTCGGGGGCGGCGGCGGGCTTGATACCCTCGGGCATCAGGGCCTGATAATCGCAGCCCGGGTCGGGTCTGAGCCGGAAAAAACCGGGCTCCGCCGGCTCGAGATGCTCATAGAGATGGGCGAACCAGCCGGGGTTGGTGAAATCGCCGGTGCCCACCACCGCAATACCTTTGATCGCGGCCCAAGCCGCCAAACCATGGAGATGGCTGGCCTTGCTGGTGGCCCGCGAATAGAGGGAATGGATATGGAGATCAGCGATGTAGGTCACGCTGACGACTCCCAGCCGTAGAGGTGGTGCTGCTTGACGTAGTTCAGCACCGCGGGCGGCAGCATGGCCGGAACCCGCCCTTGGCCGAGGGCTTCCCGGATGACCGAGGACGCGACCGGCAGTTGGACATCGGCCAGATACTGGGCGGTGCCCCCGCCTCCGTTCACCCAGCGGTCCTGGTGGAAATCATAGGAGAAGGTGGGGTCGAGGGCTAGCAGGGCCTGATTGATGATCGGCACCGAAACGGCATCGCGCTTGACGATGATCAGGCTGACCAGGGTCAGGAGTTCGCCCGCCCGGTGCCAGCGGGGCAGATCAAGCAGCGAATCGGCGCCGATAATCAGAAAAAAACGTTGTGGTCCGTACCGTTGTCTCAGCGCCTCCACCGTATGGATTGTATAGGAGGGTACCGGCAGTTCCCCTTCGATCAGCGACAACTCCACCCGCTGCCGGTACGGGCCATCGGCCAGGGCTGCCGCCAGCATGGCCGCCCGGTGGGCAAAAGAAGCCGCCGGCGGCTGCTTGTGCGGGGGGGCCGGCGCTGGAATAAACAGCAGACTGTCCAGCCGGCATCGATCAAGCACATGGCCGGCCAAGGCCAGGTGCCCCTGATGCACAGGGTCAAAGGTGCCGCCGAACAGACCGATATGCTGGATGTTTCCCAAAACGGTCCGGTTTCAGGCGCGGGTTTCCCCCGCTCCATAGACAATGAATTTCTTGGTGGTCAGCTCTTTCAACCCCATCGGTCCATAGGCGTGGAGCTTGGTGGTCGAGATGCCGATCTCCGCCCCCAGGCCGAACTGGCCGCCGTCATTGAACCGGGTGGAGGCATTGATCATCACCGCCGAGGCATCGACCTCCCGGAGGAAGCGCTGGCTGTGCGCGTAGGAGCCGGTGATGATAATTTCAGTATGCCTGGAACCGTAGCGGTCAATATAGTCCATGGCCTCGTCGAGATCGGCCACCACCTTGACCACCAGGGTCAGATCAAGAAATTCCGTGCCCCAATCGTTATCCGTGGCCGGCTCGATCTCGTCGCTGAGCAGAACACTGCGATGACAGCCGAGCAGGCGAACCCCCTGCTTCTTCAAGGCATGGGCGACCTTGGGCAGGAATTCGCTGGCGATTTCCCGATGGACCAGCAGCCCCTCCAGGGCATTGCAGGCGCTGGGCCGCTGCACCTTGGCATTGATCGCAATCTCGATGGCCATGTCGAAATCGGCGTCGGCATCGACAAAGGCATGGCAGACGCCCTTGTAGTGTTTGAGCACCGGGATGCGGGATTTTTCGGTGACCGCCCGAATCAGCCCCTCGCCGCCGCGGGGAATGACCAGATCGATGTACGCTTCGTGAACGAGCAGGCAATCGATCCCTTCCCGGTCGGTAAAATCGAGCACCTGGACAATATCGGGATTGACATGATGTTTGGCCAGCACCTCTTGCAACACCTTGGCAAGGGCCAGGTTGGAACGGATGGCTTCGGAACCGCCGCGCAGGATCACCGCGTTGCCCGCCTTGATGCAGAGGGCCGCACTATCGATGGTGACGTTGGGACGCGACTCGTAAATCATGCAGATCACTCCCAGCGGCACCCGCATGCGGCCGACGGTGATACCGCTGGGACGCCGACGCATCTCGCTGACCTCGCCCACCGGATCCTCGAGGGCGGCCACCTCGCGCAACCCCTGGACCATCTCGCCGATCACCTTGTCGTTGAGCTGCAAACGGCTGAGCATGGCGCTGCTCAGTCCTTTTTTCTCGGCTTCGGCCAGATCTTTACTATTTTCGCTGACAATCCATGGCTGCTTCGCCACCAAGGCCTCGGCAACATCGAGGAGTATCCGGTTTTTCATTGCTCCGGGCATGGCGCCGATCGTTCGGGCGGCACCCTTGGCTTTGATGACCATCTCCAGAATTTTTGCTTCTATCTGCGCGCGTTCCATTGTCTTGTTCTCCTGTCAGGTGGTGCTGTCCCCCGATTCATGCCATTGAGCGGCTTCCGCGGAACCGATTATGCGTCCCTGGGGACTACTATGACGAACTGGGTTGCAATTGTAAAGCGGGTTTACGTCCAGCCGTCCCGGCCCATGATCACCAGGTTGTCCCGGTGGATAATTTCGTCGCTGTCCTTGAAACCGAGAACTCCTTCGATCTCCTGGGTTTTCCTGCCTTTGATCCGCTCGATATCGGTGCTGGCGTAATTGCAGAGACCGGCACCGATCACCGCACCGCTGCGATCCAGGCAATGCACCGAGGCGCCGACCCCAAAGCTCCCCTGCACCTCAACCACCCCGGAGGGCAGCAGACTCTTGCCCTGATCGACCAGGGCGCGGCGGGCGCCGTCATCCAGGACAAGAAATCCCTGGGGCCGCAGGACATAGGCGATCCAGTGTTTGCGCCGGTTAATTTTGCCTTTGCCGGGCAAGAAAAAGGTGCCGATCAATTCGCCGCTGAACAGGGCCTGGAGAATCTGGGGGTGCCGCCCCGGGCCGATAAAGGAACACCCGCCGCAGGCGGCGACCATCTTGGCCGCCCTGATCTTGGCCATCATCCCGCCGGTACCGAGCGAACTGGCCGAATGACCGGCCATCTTCTCAATTTCCTTGGTGATACTGGCGACCGTATAGACCGGCCGGGCGTCGGGGTCTTCGATGGGGTGACCGGTGTAGAGGCAGTCGACATCGGTGAGGATGATGAACATATCGGCGCCGATCATGTTGGAAATGAGCGCGCCCAGGGTATCGTTGTCGGAAAAGCGAAGTTCTTCGGCGGAAACCGTATCGTTCTCGTTAATGATCGGCACCACCCCGAACTCGAACAGAGTGAGGATGGTGTTGCGCACATTGAGATAACGGCCGCGGTGGGAAAGATCGCCGTGGGTGAGGAGCACCTGGGCGACCGGTTGGCGGAATTCGGCGAAGGCCTGCTCATAGGCATGCATCAGCAGCCCCTGACCGGTGGCGGCCAAGGCCTGTTTCACCTTGAGTTCTTCGTGGGGTGTTTTGACGATGCCCAGTTGCTTGCGTCCAGCAGCCACGGCGCCGGAAGTGACCAGAATCACTTCCCGCCCGGTGGACTGCAAAAAAGAAACTTGGCGGGCAATATTGGAAATGATCCGGGGATCAAGGCCGCTGTCGTCGGTCAGCACGGCGCTGCCGACCTTGATCACGACCCGTTTGGCTTGGTCGAAAAGGGTTTGACGATAAAAAAGGCCGTCGTCTTTAGCTACCTGAAAGGTCATCGCGCACCTCTGCTCGCTGCTCCTCCAGCAGATCACCGAGGAGTGTTTTCAACCCATCCAGACCGGTCCCTTCCTCGGCCGATATGGCCAGCACCTGCATGCCGAAGGCGGCAAACTGCCCCTTGACCTCTTCCAGACGCTCGTCGTCGATCAGATCGATTTTGTTGAGTACCACCAATTGCCGCCGGTCGCGCAACTCCTGATTGTAGGCGTCGAGTTCCCGAGCCAGGATTTGATAATCCTCCACCGGCTGGTCGTCGGGAGTGGAAGCGTCGATCAGATGCAGCAGGATCGAGGTCCGTTCGATATGGCGGAGAAACTGATGCCCCAACCCTATGCCTTGATGCGCCCCCTCAATCAGCCCGGGAATGTCGGCGATGATGCAGGGTTCCGTGTATTGTAAATGCAGTACCCCCAGTTGCGGCTCCAGGGTCGTGAAAGGATAGGCGGCGATTTTCGGATTAGCGGCCGACAACTTGGAGAGCAGCGTGGATTTGCCGGCATTGGGCAGCCCGACCAGACCAACATCGGCCAGCAGCTTGAGCTCGATCAGCAGCCAGTACTCATCACCGGGTTTCCCCAGGGTCGCCTTGCGCGGGGCACGATTGGTCGAACTGGCGAACCGGGCATTGCCAAGACCGCCTCGGCCGCCGTGAGCCGCCAGGAAAACTTGTTCCGGCTCGGTCAGGTCGACCAGCACCGCACCGGTTTCCGCATCCTTGATCACCGAGCCCAAAGGCACACGCAGGACGCAGTCCTTGCCGCCCCGGCCATGCAGGTCACTGCCCTTGCCGCCCGTCCCCGATTCCGCCTTAAAATGGGAATGGTAGCGGAAATCGATGAGTGAATTGAGATTACGATCGGCAACCAGGTAGACGTCGCCTCCCTTGCCGCCGTCGCCGCCGTCGGGGCCGCCGCGGGGCACATATTTTTCCCGCCGGAAGCTGACACAGCCGTTACCGCCGTCGCCGGCCTTCACGAAAAATTTTGCTTCGTCAACAAATCCCATAGAATATCCGGTGAAAAAAACGCTAAAAAGAAAGGGGAACTACCACGAAAAAACCCGGCACCAAAAAATGGATGCCGGGTGGTCAACAGGTTCTGCAGGCAACACCTGGTCAGACGCACTCCCTGTCGGGAAATACGACGCTTAACCGACGGGATACACGGAAACCCGTTTTTTGTCCCGCCCGAAGGCCTCGTATTTAACGGTGCCGTCGATCTTGGCAAAAAGGGTGTAATCCCGGCCGCAGCCGACATTT
>CAIMMA010000119.1 GCA_903842475.1 uncultured bacterium | reverse complement strand
GCCATCACAAAGCCGCCGCGGCCGGTGCCCTGGACGTCGCGGATGCGGCCGCCGGTACCGGTCTCGGCGCCGGGGAAGGGGGCCACGCCGGTGGGGAAGTTGTGGGTCTCGGCGGTGAGCAGCGGGTGATAGCAGACCTCCGCCGGCTGCATGGCCGAGGGCGAGCCGGGCTGGGCGGGATGGAGGGTTTGGATGGTATGGCCCTGGATGACGCTGGAGTTGTCCTTGAAGGCCACCTTGCTGCCCTTGGGGTTGGCATTGAGGGTATCGGTGACCACCTGGAACAGGGTTTTTTCGTACTCCTGGCCGTCGATCACCTGTTTGCCCCGGAAAAAGCCGTGGCGGGAGTGCTCGGAGTTGGCGTTGTTGAGATCCATGATCTCGACAATGGTCGGGTTGCGATGGCAGCGCTCGACAAAGTAGCGGTAATAGAGTTCACGGTCCCACTGGTCCATGGAGATGCCGGGGATATCGAGCAGGCCGTCCGGCCCCTTGGTGAGCAGGTCGACCTCGTAGACCGGCTCGGGCACGATCCCGGTTTCGAAACTGGTGAGCGGCGCCGGATAGGCACATTCGGTCATCCGGTCGTGGCGGGCCTCGATGAAGGCCTGCATCGCTTCGTCCTCCGGCACCAGGTAGCGGCGGGAGCGCTCCACCCGGGTGACGGCCTCCAGGCCCACGGCCCGGCAGATCGATACCAGGTTGGAGGACCAGGCGGTGGCGAAATTGAGGCGGGGGCCGACTTCGACCACCCGTTCACCCTGCAGGGAGGGCGCAAACGTCACGGTATCAATGAGAAAACCGTCGGCCAGGATCAGGCGCAGCCGCTCCATTTCCGCCGGTTCCAGCTCCCGGCTGGACTCGACGTTGAAACAGTAGGCAAAGCTGGGGTTGAGCTGACGGTGGAGTTGGGTAACAAGAGCAGCCATGGGTGTGTTCCTTTTTATCCTGAGCTAAGAGAGTCTAACCGGTGGGCAACCGGGAAAGAGTTGGGTGCTGATGGTGTTGACCGCAGGGGGCATGGTCGCGGGCCGGCTTGCACTGTCTGACAGGAGCCTTCCGGCAACCTGAACCTAGCATTAAAGCCGATTTTTTTCCGCCTTAAAGTGAGGCGAAGGTCCCGAATTTTCATGGCGCATCGTCATGCTCCACGGAAAATTTCCGCTGAAAAAGGGGGCATGGTTGGAGGTGAACAGCGGCGGATCGCGGCGAAGAATTTGGGCGATTGGTGGTTGGCGTTTGAATTCCCGGTCGAGGAAGGTCCGCACCGACCGCCGGTCCCAGCCCCGGGGATGGGTAAAATCGCGGTAGAGCGAGAGGTCGCCTTCGGAAAACTCCGCACCCGGCAGTTGCGCAGCTTCGCCGCTGGTTCGGGGCATATTGAAGATGGCCAGATTGAGAAAGGTGATCGCCTCCCGGTACCGGACGGTGAATTCCAGGGTCTGCCGGGCTTCGGCCAGCGATTCCGAGGGGGTGCCGAAGAGGAGATAGACATAGGTGGCGATGCCGGCGGCCTGGAGGTTGGCCAGCACCCGCGCCACCAGTTCGATGCGGATCCCCTTGGTCATGGCGTCGAGCACCGCCTGGCTGCCGGATTCCAGGCCGAGTTTGAGTAAGACGCAGCCCGACCGGCGCAGGCTTTGGCAGAAGTCGGCATCGGCCAGCTGCTCGTGGACCCGGGCAAAGCCGTACCAGGGCACGCCGGGTGGGTGGTCGCAGAGCGCGGTCATCAGCGCCGGGCTGACGGCATTGTCGAGCAGGTGAATGAGGGCGGGGCGGACTTGGGCACACAGCTGGCGGAGGTGGGTGGTGACCGTCGCCGGGGCGATCTGGGTGTAACGGCTCTGCTCGGCGGTTTCCGGGCAAAAGGAGCAGCGGTTCCAGTAGCAGCCGCGGCTGGCGGCATAGGGCAGGATCGGCCCGGGGGCGAGGTAGTCCTGCAGGGCCAGGCCGGTGTAGTCGGGCATCGGCTCCCCGGCGGGACCATCGATGCCGAGGAGCTTGAACAGCGGCTCCTCACCCGGACCTTTGATGCAGTGGTCGACCAGGCCACGGAACGGGACGTTCCATTCCGGCGCACTCATCCACGAGGTGATCAGGCCGCCGCCCAGCACCAGGGGCAGCTGCGGGAAATGGGTTTTGAGAAAACCGATCAGGGCAAAGGCGGGCAGGGCCTGGCTGAGATAGGAGAGCGAGATGCCGACCATCCGGGGCTGTGCGGCTTCCAGCAGCCCGGTCAGCCGCTGGCTGAAATAGGGGGCAAAGATACTGGACCCGTGGTGCTCGGCGGCCGCCAGCAGGTCGCGGCTGTCCAGCGGGTTGGCGCTGTCGTCCTGGTAGTTGGCGAAATTGAGGTTGAGCTGCGGATGGGTGCGGGCCGCCAGTTCCAGGACCCGGTTGAGGTCGCGGACCGCCCGCTGGTAGCGGTCCGGGTTGCGATAGAGCTTTGGTGCCCGGATGGCGGCCAGGTCGGTATCGAGGCTGCGCAGGGCTCGCTTCGACCAGGTGTCCTCTGCCTCCCCGGCTAGGCCGAGCAGAAACAGCAAGCCCTCCAGACTGGCGTCCAGCAGGGTGCAGGCAACCCCCCGCTGGCGCAGGGCACCGGCGAGCAGGGCGATCCCCGCCGGTGGTTCGCCCGGTTTGGCCACCGGCGGGGCAATCAGCAGGATCACTTCAAGCTACCGGCTTGCCGGTGGAAAAAAGGCGGGGATCCAGTAGACGCCAAAAAACATCATGAGGGAAAAAATTAAACATACACAGGGATATACCATTTTGGTTGCATTCTGCCAAAATCTTTGCGGAGATTATGCTTCAGGCCTTTCTGGGAATCCAGGACGAATTGCTTGCCGTCTTCACGGGAAAAGACCACCCAGTGCCAAAAAGGTCTTTTGAAAACTAATCGCCATTTGATTGAGAGCAGTGCGCATTCAGGCAATGCCTCCCAACCATTGAAAGGAGTCGTTTCCTGTGCAACGTGAACTCCGGGTCGGGACAAGAGCTGGCGGACATACAGGGTGTCGGACCAAAGCAGCGGATCTTGGGAATGAATCCCCATCGCATTCGCAGCTCTTTTGG
>CAIMMA010000118.1 GCA_903842475.1 uncultured bacterium | reverse complement strand
GTCCGAGAGCTGGCCGAGAAAAAGGTGCGGCTGGTTCATACCGCCGCCATCAACGGCCAAGGGATCGGCGAGCTGAAGCAGGGGATCATCGAGCAGGCGCCCGCCGATTTTCTCAATAGCCCGGTAATTATCAGCGATCTGGTCGGTGCGGGTGAAACCGCGGTGCTGGTGGTGCCCATTGATAAGGAGGCCCCCAGGGGGCGGCTCATTCTGCCGCAGGTGCAGACCATCCGCGATCTCCTCGATGGCGATGCTCTCTGTCTGGTTGTCAAGGAGCGGGAACTGCGTCAGGCCTTGGCGCTGCTCAAGTCGCCGCCTAAGCTGGTAGTCACGGATTCGCAGGCTTTCCTCAAGGTCGCCGCCGATGTGCCCCCCTCAGTGTCCCTGACCAGTTTTTCCATCCTTTTCTCACGGGCCAAAGGCGATCTCCTTGCCCAGGTTGAAGGGGCCATGGCCATTGAGCGACTCCAGCCTGGCGACCGGGTGCTGATCGCCGAGGCCTGCGCCCATCATCCCATCGGCGAGGATATCGGTCGGGTTAAAATTCCCCGCTGGCTGACCCAGTATGTCGGCGGGCAACTCAACTTCACCCATATGCAGGGGCATGATTTCCCGGTTGATCTGGAGCAATACCAACTGGTGATTCAGTGCGGTTCCTGTATGCTCAACCGTCGCGAGGTGCTCAGCCGCATTTTCCATTGTCGTCAAGCCGGGGTGCCGGTGACCAATTATGGTTTGGCGATTTCCTTCAGCCTGGGTATCTTTGCGCGCGCCCTCAGTCCCTTTCCCGCCGCCCTTGAACTGATCCACTCGATCCAGGGCCATATGAACCCGGGGCAGGACTGAGCATGGATCGCCGGGAAATGCTCCATTGGCTGCGCTGCGAGGACCCGGAAGAATTGCGGACCCTTTGGGAGCGAGCGGACCGGGCACGCCGGGAAGGAGTCGGTGAAACGGTTCATCTCCGCGGCCTGGTGGAAATTTCGAACCATTGCGTCCGTAACTGCCATTACTGCGGCTTGCGCGCCGCCAATCATCGGATCGACCGGTACCGCATGACCGCTGCCGAGATTGTTCGGTGCGCCGAGCAGGCGGTTGCCCTGGGGTACGGCACGCTGGTGCTTCAGTCGGGCGAGGATCACCAGATCGAGGCCGGTTGGCTGGTTGATCTCATCGGCCATATCAAAGCCACCACGCCGCTGGCCCTGACCCTCAGCCTGGGCGAACGAAGCGAGGCCGACCTGCGGGCCTGGAAGGCGGCCGGGGCCGACCGGTATCTGCTGCGGTTCGAGACCTCAAACATGGCCCTGTATCGCAAGATTCATCCCGATCGCGGCGACAATATATCCGACCGGCTGGCCCTTCTCCGGCTCCTGCGGCGCCTGGGGTACGAGACCGGCAGCGGCGTCATGGTCGGCATCCCGGGGCAGCATTTTGCAACCTTGGTTGATGATATTTTTTTGTTTCAGGAGTTGGATCTTGATATGATCGGCATTGGCCCCTTTATACCCCACCCCGACACACCGCTGGGGCAAGCGGTTCCTTCCGGATTGCCGAAGGGCGAGCAGGTGCCAGCCACCATTGCCATGACCTGCAAGGCAGTGGCCCTGGCCCGGATCGTCCGACCGGATGCCAACATCCCCGCCACCACGGCGGTCGCGGTGATGGATGCCGGGTCGGGCAGGGCGCTGGCGCTGCAATGCGGCGCCAATGTGATCATGCCGAACCTGACACCCCTGCACTATCGGGAACGCTATGCTATTTATCCCGGCAAGGCCGATCGGTTGGAGGCCGCCGACCAGAGCGATCGCCAGATCCGCGAACAAATTGGCGCGCTTGGCCGTCGGGTCGGCATTGGCCAGGGCGGACGCTTGAGGCGTGGAGGGCGCGCCGCATGAGTGAACCCAATTTGCTGCAGGTCACGGTTTGCATGGGCAGTTCCTGTTTTTCCAGGGGCAACGACGGCCGGGCGATTGAAACCATCCGCCAGTGCGCCGAGACCGCCGGATTGG
>CAIMMA010000117.1 GCA_903842475.1 uncultured bacterium | reverse complement strand
GTGGTCCTGTATTGAAAATGGCAGCGCGGCATAGGGATCAAGCAGCAGGGAGGCCAGGTCATAGGCCAGGGGGCCGAGCCGGCCGCCCTGAAAATCGATGAAGCGGACGGCTTGGCCTTGCACCATAAGGTTGCGGCACTGGAAATCGCGGTGCAGGAAAAACCCGGCCGGGGCCTGGGCCGCCGCCTCGGCCAGTTGGTCGCAATCGTTCGCCACCGCAAGCTGGTCAAAATCCAGCTCGAGCCAGTCGACACAGCAGGCCCGAAGAAAATAACCGGACTCGCGCTCGCGCATCAAAGCGCGGTCGTAGCGGGGCGTGTCCCAGCACCAAGCGGGATCGAACCCCTCGGCGGCCTGCACCTGCATCCGGGCCAGGGCGCGCACGGTCTGCTCGTACAGGGCCAGGGTCGCTGCGCCGCCCTGCCCTGCGACCACCTGGTCATAGAGGCGCTGATCGCCCAGGTCCTCGCAGAGCACCAGGCCGGTGGCCGGATCATACCCATGGATCGCGGGGACCGGGGCGCGAGAGCGCTGGAGGTGGCGACCGATATGGTAGCAGGCGCGGGCTTCGGCCTGGCCCGCCGCATCGTTTTCCGGCGGCAGGATGGCAATCAGCGCCGTCCGCCCCGAAGTTCGCAGTTGAAAAAAACGGCGGGAGGAGCCATCCGGCACCAGCACGGCGACCTGCACCGAGTCCGGGTTCCAGGATTTTTCGGGTTCCCCGAGCAGCTGCCCGGCAGCGGTAATTAAGGTGGCGGTGTTCATGGACAGGGTGCCCCGGATTGGCGGGCCGCCTGGTCGATATCCGGATTGCCGGTGACAATGGCGTCGACCCAGGTGCTGTTGGCGGCGACCTCGGCCCCGTCCCAGACCACGGTGCGGCAAAGCCGCGCCCCGTTCCCGATCACCGCTCCCGGGCCGATGCAGCCCCAGCCCTCGAGCACCACCCCGGCGCCGACCCGGGCTGCGGGATCGACCAGCCATCCACCCGAATCCTGGTTGCCGGCAAGCAGTTCGCCGTGGAGTTGGAGATAGTCAGCCGGGGTACCGATATCCCGCCACAGCGCGCCATCCACCCGGCAGGAACCCACCCGGTCCTGAACCGCAAGTTCTTGATAAAGATCGATAATGTGATGAAATCCGGTTGCCGGAATCAGCTCGATCACCTCTGGGTCCACCACCTGGATGCCGGTGAAGGCCAGCCGTGCACCTTCCCGTGCGCCGAAATTTCGAACCCGATCCCCCTCGACGCCGACATTGTTGAACCGGGGATAATCGTGGAGCGCCAGGGTGACATCATTTTTGGAGCGCAGGTGCCGGTGATACACCTGCTCCAGATCGATATCGTGATAGAGATCGCCGTTGACCACCAGCACCGGATCATTATCCAGCCGATTCAACGCCTGGCGGAGACTGCCGCCGGTGCCGAGAATCTCGGGTTCAACCTGTATCAGCAGTTCGGGCCACGCGGCCAATGCCGTTTGGATCTGCTCGGCCAGATGATGGCAGTTGACCAGAATGGGCGAGCAGTCGCAGGCCCGCAGCTGCGCCAGCAGCCGATGGAGCAGCGGCCGGTTGCATACCGGAAACAAGGGTTTGGGCCGGATATTGGTATAGGGCCGTAAACGGGTCCCGTGACCGGCGGCAAGAAGGATAGCCTGCATATCAGTGTCTATGGAATTGATCTTGACTTGAATCGGAAACTGCTCTACAAAACACTTTTCCCAGCGGATTTTGACAATCATACCCATCGGGCAAGCGCGGGGAACAAACGGCAGTTGAACCGTTTACCTCGGCACGCCTGACCTTGTACTGTTTCTCTTCCTTCCTTGCAAGCACCTGAGCAGAAAAAACCATGATTACTCTCCTTGATTACGGCGCCGGCAATGTCCGTTCGGTTATCAACGCCATCGAACGCCTCGGCGAAACCGTCAAACTGGTCAACACCGGCGCGGACATTGACCGGGCCGATCGCCTGGTTTTCCCCGGAGTCGGCAACTTCGGCGCCCTGATGCACACCCTGCGGCAAAAACAATTGCGGGAGCCCTTGATCCGCTACCTGCACTCGGGCAAGCCCTTCTTCGGTATCTGCGTCGCCCTCCAGGCTCTGTTCGAGTCAAGCGAGGAAGCTCCGGAAGAACCGGGGCTGGCCATCCTCCCCGGGCGGGTGCAGCGGTTCACCACCGAACTGGCCATCCCGCACATCGGCTGGAACGGGGTCAAGGTCCATCAGGCCTCGCCGCTCTTCAGGGGACTGCGGGGCGATGAAAAATTCTACTTCGTCCATTCCTACCATGTGTCGCCAACAACGGATGCGGACGTCCTGACCACCACCGATTACGGCTACGAATTCGTCAGCGCCATCCAGAAAGGTACGATGGTGGCCACCCAGTTCCATCCGGAAAAGAGCGGCCGGGCGGGCCTGCAAGTTCTGGAAAACTTCCTCGCCGCCGACCGCGAGGCCATCCGTCCCGTTGCCTGCCCGCGGACCACAATCCTGGCCAAGCGGATCATCGCCTGCCTGGACGTGCGCGCCAACGACCGCGGCGACCTGGTGGTCACCAAGGGGGACCAGTACGATGTCCGCGAGGAAGGCACCGTCCGCAACCTGGGCAAGCCGGTGGAACTGGCCAAGGAGTACTACGACCAAGGGGCTGATGAGATCACCTTCCTCAATATCACCGGCTTCCGCGACTTTCCCCTCCAGGACATGCCCATGCTCGCTGTCCTTCAGGAGACCTCGAAAAATGTCTTTGTCCCCTTGACCATCGGCGGCGGCATCCGCGATTTCACCGACCGGGACGGCCGCTATTACAGCGCCCTGGAGGTGGCCTCGCAATATTTTCGTTCCGGCGCCGACAAGGTGTCCATCGGTTCGGACGCGGTGCTGATTGTCGAGGAAGTCCTCAAAACCGGCAAGGCCACCGGGCTCAGCTCGATTGAGCAGATTGCCCGGGTCTACGGCAACCAGGCAGTGGTCATCTCCATCGACCCACGCCGGGTGTATGTCAAAAACCCGGCGGCGGTGGCGCACCAGGTGATCGAGACCACCCTTCCCGGCCCGGACGGCGAACAATATTGCTGGTACCAGTGCACCATCAAGGGTGGCCGCGAAGGCCGCGAACTGGACGCCATCACCCTGGCCCGGATCTGCGAGCAACTGGGAGCCGGGGAAATTCTGCTCAACTGCATCGATCGGGACGGTACCAACTCAGGTTTTGACCTGGAGCTGATCAATGCGGTCCGCTCGGCGGTCACCATCCCGGTGATTGCCTCCAGCGGGGCCGGCAGCAGCGAACATTTCCTCGAAGTGTTCACCCGGACCAAAGCGGAAGCAGCCCTGGCAGCCGGCATCTTTCACCGCAAGGAGATCCCCATCGGTACGGTGAAAGCCTATCTGCAAGACAAAGTCGAAATCCGCCCGGCCTGAAAGCGGTCGATAACCGGGCCGTTGCCCCAGGAAAACGGCCGCCATGGGTCAACCGATGAACGACGCAAGCTAATCTTTTCTTTGCGTTCACCATTGCATGCTCTATACTAAGGGTATGTCGTTGAAATTCATTCGTGACCTTCGCCGCAAATCCTTTATCTCGAACAGGGCATGCCATGACGACACCTCCAACCACCGATGCATCGCGCCGCCGCTTCCCGATGCAGCCCTTGCAAAAGCTGCTGGGGACCTTCAGAAGGCTGCTGTCACGCCCTGCGGTGCCGGTTGCGCTTGAGCATCGCAGCCAGACCGACCATGAAAAATGCAGCGGCAAGCAGCACCCGACAGCAGCCGACAAACGCCGACATCCCCGTATCAACCTGACCGAAACCACGATCCAGGTTACCGACGGCTGTCTTTTTGCGACCGCCCTGATCGACAACATCTCCCTCTGCGGTATTTGCCTGCGCAATCTCCCGGAACAACTTTACCGCAGCGCCAGACAACTGACGGTGTATTCGACCGATAATCCGGGTATACCGATACTGCACATCCAACCTGAATGGGAAACAACCGGATGGGATGGCAAAACCATCGGCGCCTCGATTCTCAACACCTCGGAACCCTGGAACCTTTTTCTCGTTCACACTGCCGGGAAAAGAGAGGCCTGACCGCTCTTCGAACGAACGTTCCGTAAAAAAAAAAATCCGCAGCCATGGGGTGTCCACCCAATCCATCCCGACCTTGGGCGAGACAGTGGCACAGACGTTAACGCCGACGGACTTTTCCCTACTTACCAGAAACCGAATCGTTAACTTGCAAAAACTTTTCCCTTATATTCCGGAGGCACTCAACACTATCCCGCTTCATTTCTCCGCAGGCGCTGATATTTTTCATGAAACCGTGGAGGAACTACACACCGATCTCGATACCGCTTTGCGAGAACTGCGGATCGTATGAAAAACCAAAGGGGGGGGGCGTTGTCAGGGATACATGCCGGGAAGGCCTGAAAAACAAGCGGAACGAGGCAGGAAATGAGTGATGCCGGGGAACGTTACCTGCGTATTCCTGACCTTGGCAAGGGCAATGCTCACCAAGGGAGAAAAAACCTTCCATCGACCAGAGGGCTATAAAGATGTTGCGACGTTACGAGGGCGCTGTAAAGAAAAGGTGACGTATCTTAAAGATGCCTGCCTTCTTCTACGAAATGCGCCATTCTCTTTATGTGCAACCCATGGCCTGAATCCCGAAACGAGAAGAATCGGGAAGGTAGCGATTACGGTTGTTCAACGGCTCCGGGCTGCTCACCGTCGAGTTGCTCAACTCCGCCCTCTTCCACGCCGAGAGGATTCTCCACGAATTGATCATCGTCCGAATCCGTTCGTTCCTTGCTGAGTTTCCGTTCTTTCTTTGCTTCTTTCTTTTTCTGCTTATCCAGCTCTTTGGTCCGTTTTTCGTGTTTATAGTTAGTTCGTTTGGCCAAGACTCTCTCCCGTTGGTATCGGTGGTTGAAGTAATACAAACAACAAACCCCGCACGAGGCGGGGTTTTAATATCACGACAGACTCAAGATCAGCGCTTTACGACATTTGCAGCAGACGGGCCTTTGGCACCATCCACAACATTGAAGCTGACGCGCTCTCCCTCCTGGAGAGATTTGAACCCGTCAGCCTGGATAGCGGAATGATGTACGAATACATCCTTGCCACCATCTTGCTCGATAAAGCCAAAACCCTTAGAATCATTAAACCATTTTACAGTTCCTTCAGCCATTGTAACTACTCCTTTTTCGTCGTGCGAACATGTCACACAGTTGGGTGGTTGGCCCCACTTTGGGACCATTGGTAATACACTGCAGGATCGAACTGATCATGCAGTAATATAAATGTATTGCATCAAGCCCGGTGCTTATTTGGAACGGCCGGTAAAACCGAAGACGCCTGCGGCGGCTGATCGATTGCGCGGACGCGGCGAGCTTGAAGCGGTTTTGGTTTTGTTGCCGGCCGGCATTCTTCGGCCGCGCTCGTTGGAGCGGACGTCCGGTTCGGCGTGCCGGGAAGCCAACACGGCAGGGTCAACCGGCTGACGTTGCATTTTACCATCTAAAGACTGCTCAATGGTTCGAACCATCCGATTATCTTCATGCGTGGCAAAGGTCAGGGCCTCACCGGTACAGGCAGCCCGACCGGTGCGGCCGGTACGGTGAATATACGCCTCGGCGGTATCCGGCATATCATAATTGATGACATGGGAAATACCGGTGACATCAATCCCGCGGGCAGCGATATCGGTGGCCACCAGGATTTTGAAGGTGCCGTCTTTAAAGCCGTCCAGCGCCTCCTGCCGTTTGTTCTGAGAAAGATTACCCTGGAGCGAAGTGGCTTTGAAACCGGCTTGGGTCAGCTTGAGCGCCAAATTCTTTGCTTTAAACTTGGTG
This sequence comes from uncultured bacterium, assembly GCA_903842475.1. Lineage (GTDB taxonomy): Bacteria > Desulfobacterota > Desulfobulbia > Desulfobulbales > Desulfobulbaceae > Desulfobulbus. Next base: position 4,155 of record CAIMMA010000117.1, on the reverse strand, counting down.
CGGGTAAAAACCAAGGTGGTTTCGATATGATCGAGTTTGAGCAGATGCACGAGTAGTTCGGTTTTTTGCCCCTGCTCGACGGCATATACTTGATGAGAAATGCTCTTGACCGAACGGGAGGGATTGATCTGCACGGTTACCGGATTGTTCAGAATATCCTCGGCAAGATGCCTGATTTCACCCGGCATGGTCGCGGAGAAAACCAGCGATTGCCGTTCCCGGGGAATCTGTCGCAATATCCTCCGGATATCGGGAAGAAATCCCTTGTCGAACATGTGATCGGCCTCATCCAGGATCAACGTCTCGACATGACTCAGATCGATCGCTTTATCATTGACGATATCCAGCAGTCGTCCAGGGCAAGCAACCACGATATCGACGCCATTACGAATCCTGGTGACCTGGGCCAGTTTGCTGACCCCACCATAGATAGCCATGGTCCGTAGACGGGTGCCCTGGATAATAGTCTTGGTGAAATCGTTAATCTGCTCGGCCAATTCCCGGGTCGGGGCAACAATCAAAACCCTGACGTGCTTCCCGGAAGTTGCCATGAGGTGCTGTACGGTCGGCAGGATAAACGCCGCGGTCTTCCCGGTTCCGGTCTGCGCCAGTCCTAGAAGATCACGCCGCTCAAGAATGGGGGTAATAGCCTGCTTTTGGATAGGGGTAGGGGCGGTGTAACCACACTCCTGAATTGCTTTGGAAATGTGGGTGTTAAAATTAAAATCGTTAAAACTCATTACTACTCCTGCCATCAAACAGAGTTTGTTCCATGATCAGTTCACTGCACATTGTTGCAACGCAGGATCTCTGGCGACGAATACTTGTTGACAGCTTGAAATTTTGGATAAAAACCTGCCGCGGCTGCAGCAGAAAGATCGTGCTTCCACGACAAGCGACCAGCAAATGGTCCCCTTGGCGGGTTTATCAGTCCAATGTCTGATAGGCACGTAATTAGATTGTGATATTGAGGGAGGGGGATAACAAAAACCTTATCTGCGGCGTTGGCCTTTTTTTGCCGGAGGCTTCGCCTCGTTACAGACCAGCGTGCGATGATTGTATTCTTTACCGTTCAGCCCGTCCATTGCCTTGTGCCCTTCCGACCTGCTGGACATCTCGACAAAACCAAAGCCTTTTGATTGCCCCGAAAACTGATCGACAATAAGCTTGGCACTGACCACGCTGCCAAACTTGCCGCAAAGTTCAGAAAGCTCAGGCTCGGTTATATTATAAGGGAGACTACCAATGAAAAGTTTCATGCTTAATCTTCTGGGGGTGATCAGCAAAAACTTTTAAGGTATCGAATGATATGAAATTACAGCGCAAGATATCAGAAAAAGAAAATGCTATTTGATTTATCGGCTTATAATACACCAGATTTCTTGCCGTTACAAGTTAATAATTCTCAATTGAGAGCGCTCTTCACATGGGCCACGGCATCGGTGCCGATAAAGCCAGGAAAGAAACACCCCCCTGTCAACAATCCACACCGCTATCCCGTTGCAAACACAATCGAAAAAGCAACCATCACGACAATCCGGGCCTCACGTTTTAATCCTGATTTTTTTTCACAGTGGGCCAGGATACCAATGTACGTTTTTCCCAGCTGGATGACGGACATCTAAACCTTATGTATTCCCTTACGCCGACAAGAATGCTATAGTCGACGGTTTAATAAATTCGCCGGCCCCACGAATTGCCAAGCGAACCGGCACATTAAACCTTGTCGGCCCGAACCTTGGGTTTTCATCCCGGGTTCGGCTCATCCCGAACAACGACATCCTCTGAACACGCAAAGACCATGGACGAAAAACAGAACATCCCGCAGGTGCGGGGGCGCATTGACCAGATCGACGACACCATCCTGGAATTATTAAAGGAACGCCTAGGTTGCGCCAAGACCATCGGCCAGCTCAAAAGCGAAACCAACCGGGCCAAATGGGACCCGCAGCGAGAGTTGGAGATCTACGAGCGACTTCGTATCAACAATAACGATATCTTCCCGTACAAGGCGCTCCGTTCAATTTTCCATGAAATCATCACCACCTGCCGCCTGTCACAGCGCAAGGCCATCGTTGCCTACCTTGGTCCGGAGGCCACCTTTTCCCATCTGGCCGGGGTCAAATATTTCGGCCAGACCGCCGATTACCGGCCGATGGAATCGATCGCCGAGGTCTTTGAAGAAGTCGAAAAGGAACGGGTCCAGTACGGGATTGTGCCGGTGGAAAATTCCATCGAAGGCGCGGTCACCTATTCCCTCGATGCCTTCCTTAAGTTCAAGGTTAAAATCTGCGGAGAAATCCAACTGGCCATCACCCACAACCTGGTCTGCCGTTCGGGCAACATCGATGATATCCAGACGGTGGCTTCGCATTCCCAGCCTCTGGCCCAGTGTCGGGAATGGCTGCGGAAAAATCTGCCCAAAATCCCCACCCTCGATGTCTTCTCCACCGGCACCGCCGCCCAGATGGCCGCCAACAACCCCAACATCGGCGCCATCGCCAGCTCGCTGGCGGTCAACACCTACGGCTTGCAGGTGGTGGTTCCGGGGATAGAGGACTATCAGGGCAACACCACCCGTTTCCTGGTCATCGGCCGCAGATCGCCGAAAAAAAGCGGTTGCGACAAGACCTCGATTCTCATCGGCCTGATCAACCGACCCGGCGCCCTCAATGAAATCCTGACCATTCTTTCTGCCAAGAACATCGACCTGGCCAAGATCGAGTCCCGACCCACCAAGGATAAACAATGGAAATATCTTTTCTTCCTCGACATGATCGGCCACATTGAAGATCCGGTCATCTACGAGGCTTGCAATATCCTCAAACAGATCTGCGCCTATTACGAGGTGCTCGGCTCCTACCCCAGGGCCGATGACATCAACCTCAACGGCGATATTGCCTGATAAATCAGAAGCTGCCGTCACCGGAATTCTGCAAACCAGCCCGAGACCACCATGTGCGCCCTCCTCAGCTGCCAGGGCCTGACCAAGGCCTTTGGCGCCCAGACCCTGTTTTCCGATATCACCCTGATGCTCAGCGCCGGCGACAAAGCCGGCCTGATAGGTCCCAACGGCTCGGGCAAATCGACCCTGCTCAAGATTTTCTGCGGTCTCGAGCAGGCCGACAGCGGCACGGTATTCGCCCAGAAACTGAGCCGCATCAGTTATGTCGCCCAGGAGGACCTCTTCACCGAAGAAGCCAGCTGCACCGACAACCTCTTCGAGGCGGCACGTACCCTGGACATCGAAGAAGCAGAACAATACAACCGGGTGCAAGCCATGTTGAGCCGCGCCCAATTTACAGATCCCCACCAACCGGTCCACCTGCTGTCCGGCGGCTGGCGCAAGCGGCTGGCTATCTGCCGAGCCCTGGTCACCCGGCCCGATGTCCTGATCATGGACGAACCCACCAACCATCTGGACATCGAGGGCATCCTCTGGCTGGAAAACTTGCTGGGGTCCACCCTGCCCGAGAGTCCGGCCGCAGTGCTCATGGTCAGCCATGACCGCCGATTTCTGGAAAACACGGTCAACCGGGTGATTGAACTCGCCCCGATCTACCCCGAGGGCTCATTCCAGGTCCGCGGGAGCTACGCCGACTTTCTTGAAAAAAAAGCAGACTACCTGTTCCAGCGCCAGAACCTGGAAGAACGGCTGGCCAACAAGGTCAAACGGGAGACCGAATGGCTGCGCCGCGGCCCCAAGGCACGGACCACCAAAGCCAAGTTCCGGATCGAGGAGGCGGGGCGGCTCCAGGAAGGACTGGGCGATGTCCGCACCCGAAATCGCTCCGCCGGCCAAGTAGGCATCGCCTTTGAAAGCACCCAGCGCAAGACCAGAAAACTACTGACCGCCATTGGCCTGGCAAAAGGGTTCGACGGGCCGGCGCTGTTTTCCAATCTGGACATCACCCTCACACCGGGCATGCGCCTGGGGCTGCTCGGCCGCAACGGCAGCGGTAAATCGACCCTGATGCAGATCCTGGCCGGAGCAAGCCAGCCCGACGGCCCCCAACCGGATCAGGGGACCGTCACCTGCGCCGAAAACGTACGGATCGTCAGCTTTGATCAACGACGCGAACAGCTAGACACCTCGGTCACCCTGCGTCGCGCCCTGGCCCCGGATGGCGACAGCGTCCTCTACCACGGCCAAAG
>CAIMMA010000116.1 GCA_903842475.1 uncultured bacterium | reverse complement strand
GCCAACCGCTTTGCCCATTTCAGCGGACTCAGCGACCGGGCGATAGTTGAGCGACCAGCGCGGCAGGTCCTCGGCCCGGGGCAGGAGGTCCTTCAGCGTACCGCGAAAAGTCCGCGTGGGCGCCAGGGCTGATCCGACCACCACAAACGCCAAGGCGGCGACGAGCACGATGCTCAGCGATACGACCAAGATTTTGCGGGCGGACAATCGGCGAAAGGAAGACGGCGGCAATTGAACGGGAACACCGGCAAGGGCGGAAGCGCGGAACTACTGGCCGGACTTAGACGGGTTTTCAAAGTCCAAGAATTGGCGCAATTCCTCACTCAATCGTTTGAAGGTCGGATCGCAATTTGCGACCAACGGAGCCAGTTTCTCCCAATCAAGGTCAAACGAGTACGCGTTGCGAACGACATGCCGGAAGGCGAGGTAATCCCCCAGTAACTCGTGGGTTTCGAGCGAAATCACCGACGCACGACCACCAATAGGCTGCAACATTGAGTCAAGCAATGCTCTATGCCAGTTTTCACCACGCGGTCGCTCGACACGCGTTTCGAGCGAAATCCGTTTGAATATATTCTCCACTCCGCTGTAGAAAGAGTGCAACATCATAGCCAAGGCCGATAGCTCCACGGAGTTCGGAGCCGAGCTCACTTCCCTGATAATCAGTCCACGATGGACCTCAAGCAGGTGCCCAATCTGGCCGAGTTCAAACTCGACGTCTTCCCGTAGTCTATCCGATGCGCACAAGATGGTTCCTCTCTCGCAAGAGTTGGGCGAACCGGGTGGGCCGGTCGAGATCGATTAGATCGACGCTGCACGGTAATGTGCGCATCACGCGACCCAACGCCCGATAGAATCTGCCGGGTGGCACTCCTGTGACCGCCAGGTCCACGTCGCCACCTGGAGATAGAACTCCCCGTGATGCGACCGACCCAAATACATAGACACTCGTCGCCCCCGCAGCCTTGAGTTCGGTGACTGCCGGCGCCAAAAGCGAAAGGGTATCTGGTCCGATCATGGTTCGAACGAAGGCACCGTTAATACTTTTTTGCAACGCTCTCTTGCGACGAGTGCCACCACCCACGGAACACACGGAAACCAAGACAGTCCTATTCTCTGCGATCTGGTTGACGCTCTGCGGTGCCCCAGGAGTGGGGAGGCGGTGAAACGGTGGGCGGTTGGCGGTGAAACGGTGAGGGACCGGCCCAAGCTGAGGATGGTCAGATTAGCAGATGTTCGGATGCGCGAAATCCGCCCGACCATCAGGTCCTCTGTCCTTCCGACCCTCCGCCCTTCTGGCCTTTCGATCGTCCGAAGTGACCTCCGGGCCCAATCCCAACCAAGGCCATGTGGCAGGAAAATCTAGGGCAGGAAAATTTCCGGTCAGCCAACCGCTTTGCCCATTTCAGCGGACTCAGCGACCGGGCGATAGTTGAGCGACCAGCGCGGCAGGTCCTCGGCCCGGGGCAGGAGGTCCTTCAGCGTTCAGCGAAAAGTCCGCGTGGGCGCCAAGGCTGATCCGACCACCACAAACGCCAAGGCGGCGACGAGCACGATGCTCAGCGATGTGAATTAGATCTGCCGGGCAGTCATTTCCGGGGTCTAGTCCTGCGGGTATTCTCTGCGGTCTGGTTGGCGCTCTGCGGTGCTCCATGGATTGGGGCGGCTGAGCCGAGGTAACACCGCAGAGACGGCGGACGAGTGGGGATTGCAGG
>CAIMMA010000115.1 GCA_903842475.1 uncultured bacterium | reverse complement strand
GGCCAGCAATTCCCATGGCCAAACCGCGGTGGCGCTTAATGTAACCACCAGTTTTTTGAGGGCCACGGGTGTCGGCGATCATCTGGTCGCCGACGCTCAAGAAGTCCATATGGGCGGCGCCACCGCACTCTATGATATTGTGATCACAGAAAAAAACAGCGGGCAATTGGTAGCCAAGAGCCAGGCCACCGTGTATCGCAAACGCGACTCGTTTGTCTGCAACACCCCTTCCCGACAATAGGTGAGCGGCCAGAGCCGAGCCCATCGTTCAACCTTCCCCACCCGCTCCAGCGGAATTCGAGACAATCTCATGGAAAACGCCTTCTCCGATCGTATCACCGATGTCCCCAAATCCTTTATCCGCGAAATTCTCAAGGTTACCCTCGACCCCTCTATCATCTCGTTTGCCGGCGGTCTGCCAAACCGACTCTTTTTCCCGGTCAAAGCCCTGCAGAAAGCCGCCTATGAAGTTTTTGAGGAGGAAGGCGGCGACCTCCTCCAATACGCCAATTCCGAAGGATATCTAGGACTGCGACAGTTTATCGCCGATCGGTATCGGCAGCAGGAGGGGCTAGAGATTGCGGTGGAAGATATTCTTATCACCACCGGCTCACAACAGGGCCTGGACCTGCTGGGTAAAACCTTTCTCAACGAAGGGGATGATTTGATAATCGAAGAGCCCGGTTATCTCGGTGCCATCCAGGCTTTTGCCATGTACCGGCCCCGCTTTCATCCGGTGCCGGTGAGCGAGGGCGGTATGGACCTGGCTGCTTTGGGTAAGGTTCTGGGCGAGCGGCGGCCGAAACTGCTCTACACGGTGACCAACTTTCAAAACCCCAGCGGAATCAGCTACAGCGACGCCAACCGGCGGGCTGTAGCCGATCTGGTGCGAAATAGTTCCTGCCTGATCATCCAGGACGATCCCTACGGGGATTTGCGCTTTTCCGGGACCCGCAAAGTGACCTTCAAGCAGCTCCTGCCCGCCAACACCGTCTTGCTCGGCTCCTTTTCCAAAACCGTGGCTCCGGCTCTACGCTTAGGCTGGCTGGTGGCGCCCCCGCCAGTTATGGACAAACTCATCATTGCCAAACAGGCGGCGGATCTGCACACCAACTCGTTGGCGCAGCGTATCCTCTACCGCTACCTCTGCGATAATGATCTCGATGCGCATATCGCCACTATTATCCGCCAGTATGGGAAGCAAAAGAACGCCATGATCGCAGCCATTGAGCAATATTTCCCGGCTTCGGTGCAGCACACTAATCCTGAGGGGGGGATGTTTTTGTGGGTAAGCCTGCCAGCGGGAGTCTCGTCGATGACGCTTTTTGAGGCGGCTATCAGAAAGAAAGTAGCCTTTGTGCCAGGCACGCCCTTCTATGTGGACCGGAAGGATTCCAACACGTTTCGGCTCAACTTCTCCTGTTCGGAAGAGCCAACCATTAAGGAGGGAATCAAACGGCTGGGCGAATCAATCAGGGAACTGTATTAAAGATTCGGAGAAGACCGATAAGGCGTTGATCAAAGCGGCCTTTTCTCGGCCACGCCGACCGTCACCGATTCCATCCACCAGATAATCCGCCCGCGCTCACAGGGAAACCGCGGCCAGCGATCGGATCACTTCTTCCTGTTCCGGGGTCAGGGCTTTGGGCACATCGATGGCGATTCGTACCAGAATATCGCCGCGATGCCCAATAGGCCCCGAAGGCAGGCCGTGTCCCTTAATTCTGAGCTTGGCATCCTGCTGCGCCCCTGCCGGAATTTTGACATTATACTTTTTGCCGTTCAAGGTAGTGACTTCCACGGTGGTGCCCAGGCAGGCCTCACTGAAGGAAATTCGACGTTCAATCACCAGATCGTCATCCACCCGCTCAAAGATAGGGTGCGGCGCCACCTGAATCTTCAAATACAGATCGCCGGGGGGGCCACCGGATGGCGACGGCGCTCCTTTTCCGGACAACCGCAGCCGCTTGCCGGTTTCAATCCCCTTGGGCACCTTGACCGACACACTTTGTGCCTGACCGTTCTGCCGCAGGCTTATGGCTTTTTCCGCTCCATGAAGGACTTCTTCCAGGGTAACGGTCAACTCATAGGTCAAATCATTACCCGCCACCGGCTGGGGTCCACAGCCGCCCCCCTGACACCCTCCGCCCCGCCCGCCGGCCTGACCAAAGATATTGTCAAAGGAAGAGCCACCGCCTCCGGGACGAAACCCACCGGCGGAGCGGAAACCTCCGGTATTCTGAAAACCGCCCCCGAATCCAAACTGGCGAAGGATATCATTGAGATCAAAATTGCGGAAAATGTCTTCCTGGGAATACCGCTGATGGAAACCGGCCGAGCCGTAGGTATCGTATTGTTTGCGCTTTTCCGGATCGGAAAGCACCGCGTAGGCCTCACTGATTTCCTTGAATTTCTCTTCCGACTTCTTATTCCCCTGATTTTTATCAGGATGAAACTTGATCGCCAGCTTACGATAGGCTTTTTTGATATCGTCGGCGGAAGCTGTCTTGGCAACGCCGAGAACTTGGTAATACTCCATAATGCTCTTATTCAAAAAAAGGTGAATTCTTAAAATGGATCCCTATTGATTCGTAACTATAAGACCAAAGTTCGGATTGTCTATTTCGACCAGCGCATCCCGCTGTTTTTTATTCCCCCGACGTGGCCCCGACCCTTTAGACTACGATACTGCCGGATTACGACGGCCGGGGGGAGATATACAATCGCTTGAGCCGATCCAGCACGGTTGCCCTGGCGTTAACCTGCTGATTGAGCATGATCACAAAGGCTTTCCCGTCCGGCAAGTATCCGGCATAGTTATAGACACCGGTGAGCGTCCCGGTTTTCAGCGCCGCACCGCGTTCCTTTTTCAGCAGGTCGGCATAGGGCCGGAACCGGGTCAGCAATTGCAGCATGGCCCGGGCAGTCACGCGATTCTGCCGCGACAACCCTGCCCCTTCCACCTGAACAATCTCGACAGCAGTCGCGCTGCCCAACAACTGCACCAGATCCTGATGGACAGCCTGCTGCGCTTTCTCCCAGGTGGCCGGATATCCGTATTGCTTGGCTCCGCAGGCAAGGAAGACCTGATTGGCCATAAAATTAGAAGAATAATGCAGCAGGGAACGGCTGATTTCCTTCAGGGTCTGGGTACTGCGATGACTGTACACCAGCGGCGCTCCGGAGGCGGGCACCATCCGGATACCGCCAATGGCGGCGACCGGAATACCGGCCCGGGCAAGCTGCGCGCTGAAGAGTTCGCCGGCATATTGGGCCATCCGCTGTTCCGGCTCACAACCCTGGGCGCAGATGTTGACCCGATGCAGACCGCTCGGTCGCCCCTGCCCCAGTTCCAGCATAATCGGCAAGGTCGGGGTTAAAGGTTCACCGGAAACGATCCTACCCGTTGCATCTCTCTGCAGCGGCACACTATTGAAATTCACCGACAGCGGTCCGACCGGGGCATCGTAGGGGTTGTCGCTGTCTTCCTGGCCCGGCACCTGCATGGTCAAGGCAAAGGCGGAGGTGTCGATGAAAAGGTTTTCGACCCGCTTCAACCCCTTGGAGCGTAACTGCTGGGCAATTCCCGCAACTTCCTCGGTCACCAGCGTCGGATCACCGAATCCTTTAATAAAAAGATTGCCCTGACCCTCGATATAAAATTCGGTGGCAAACCGGTATTCAGGGCCGAGAATGCGCAGGGCAGCCATGGCCGTAGCAATTTTAAGCACACTGGCCGGCACCAGCGGTTGATCGACATTGCAGGAATCGATGGTTCGCCCCCCCGCATCGGCCACCCCATAGGCGCCTTGGGCGACCAGATCGGCAACGGCCCGGCAGGTTGCGCACCCAACCCGCCAGCCGCCTAAAAGCATGGCCATCACCATAGATCCCAGCCAGAAAGCCCGCAGGTGCGCGCGTTGCATGGATCGGCCCACTGGTCCCCGGCTGGGCTCAGTCCACCTTGGGAAGCGTGGCCAGCGAGGCGTCTATCTGCTCCTGCGGGAAGGCGTAGTCGTGCAGTTTGCCGTTGAGATAGTTGTCATAGGCCGCCATGTCGATCAGACCGTGTCCGGAAAAATTGAATAGGATCGTCTTGGGTTCCTTGGGATCGCGCATCGCCTCGATGATCGCCCCACGGATGGCATGGGTGGTCTCGGGTGCTGGAATAATGCCCTCGGTCTTGGCAAACAGGATGCCCGCCTCAAAGCATTCCATCTGGTGCACCGCCCTGGGGGTCACAATCCCGTCGCGGACCAGGGCCGAAATAATCGGCGCCATGCCATGGTAGCGTAGACCACCGGCATGGATACCGGGGGGCATGAAGTTGTGTCCGAGGGTGTACATATAGAGCAGCGGGGTCATCATGGCAACGTCGCCGGAGTCATAGGCCAGCTTGCCGCCGGTCATGGTCGGGCAGGAAGAGGGCTCGTAGCCGACGAATTCGATCTTCTTGCCGTTGCGATAATCCGGCACATAAGGCGCCAGCAGGCCGGCAAAATTCGAACCGCCGCCGCAGCAGCCGACGATCACATCGGGATATTCCCCGGCGATCTCCATCTGTTTTTTTGCCTCCAGGCCGATGATCGACTGGTGCAGGACCACGTGGTTGAGCACCGAACCAAGGGCGTAGTTGGTGTCGTCGTGGGTGGCGGCATCTTCCAGGGCCTCGGAGATGGCGATCCCCAGCGAACCCGGGGTGTTGGGGTCCTTGGCCAGGATGTTGCGACCGGTGTTGGTATCCATGCTCGGGCTGGCCACCACCTGGCCGCCAAAGGTCTGCATGATGAATTTACGGTAGGGCTTCTGGTCATAAGAGACCCGGACCATGTAGACCTTGCACTCCATGCCGAATTTGGAGGTGGCCAACGACAGGGCCGAGCCCCATTGGCCAGCACCGGTCTCGGTGGCCAACCGCTTGACCCCTTCGCGCTTGTTATAGTAGGCCTGGGGCACCGCGGAGTTGGGCTTATGGCTGCCGACCGGGGAAACACTTTCATTCTTGAAAAATATTTTAGCCTTGGTGCCAAGCGCCTCCTCCAGTTTGTACGCCCGGACCAAGGGCGTGGGCCGCCAGATCTTGTAGACCTCCATGACCTCCTGGGGGATCGGGATATAGCGTTCCTGGCTCATTTCCTGTTCCAGCAACCCCATGGGGAACACCGCGGCCAGCTTTTCCGGCCCTATCGGCTGGAGGGTTTCGGGATCCAGGGGAGGGAGCAGGCCACCTGGGATATCGGGGACGACATTGTACCAGCTTGTCGGCATCTCATCTTCACGCAAAACGATCTTCTTCATTACTTCTCCTTTATAATCAAAGAGTTAAAGAGCAAACCGCGCAAACCCGCAGGCCTCGGTTTTCCTTGCAATTAGTACAGCACGAATGCGTCCCGCCCAGCTACCGGGTCAGATGAGCATTCACAATCGGCATTATCTACAGTAATCCAACAAAATTCTCAAGAAGGGGACGTCGTTTCCTTGACACTGATTTTAATTATCCTCGCCAACAGCGATTCCCGCTCGGAAAAACCCAGCACTTTTTCGAGAATCTCTCGGGGATTAGCCCCGGGCTGCCCCTGATGACTCAGCAGTTCCATGGAAAGAACGGCTTCCCGCAGTTGCAGGCCCACGACCAACGGCCGGAGATCCAAATCTTTGTGTCGGTTCTTGCGAAACCGGTCAATGACAAAGGTCTCCAGGCCGAGAAAATCGGATATTCTGCGCTGCAGGTCCTCCGCAAAAGATGCCTGACTGCGGATTTCATAGGCTGCCAAACTGCTGCGGTACGCGCTTCGAGGGCTAGAGTTGACCGCAACCACCCTGATGGTTTCCGGGAACTGACCGTTGAGGCGGGCGACGATATTCTCCCTGGACGCCAAGGGTTGGGCCAGATCCATGTCGAAAAATTCAGCCAGGCTCTCAACCCCCACCGGCAGTGCCTGACTGAAGGAAACGCGGGGAGAGGGATTGAATCCCCCGGAAAACAGCAAAGGTAACCCGGTCCTCTGGAGCGTACGGAAGACCAGTTGCAACAGCTCCAAATGCCCGTAAAATCGACTGACCCCTTTTCGGGTATAATGCACCCGGTAGGTAAACGCCTGGGCAGGGGGCTGACTCCTTTCCGCTCGCGGTGGCGGGACCGATGAATGCAGCTGTACTTCCGGTCGAGCATGCACCACCGGCGCCACGGTCTTGAAATCGCAGAGCCCACAACCCTGGCACCCTTGGGTCCGACAATCCGGGGTATACTCCTGCTGGAGGGCCTTATCGTATTCCGCTTCGAGGAAAGACCGATCGACACCACTGTGCAGGTGGTCCCAGGGCAGCACCTCGTCCATGGATCGGCGCCGCAGATAGGACTCCATCTCGATGCCGCATTCGGCCGCTGCCTGCTGCCACTGTGCAAGACTGAAATGTTCCGACCAGCCGTCGAGGCGAACTCCGTTTTTCCAGGCCGTTTCGAGCAGATGCGAGAGCCTGCGGTCGCCCCGGGAAAAAACCCCTTCCACCAACGATTGTTCCGGATCATGCCATTTTATTTTAAATCCCTGACGAGGTAGGAGCTGTTTCAAACGATTAATCCGTCTTTTCGACTCATCTAAACTGAGTTGCGGCTCCCATTGGAACGGCGTATGCGGCTTGGGCACGAAGGTGGCCACCCCCAGATTGACCTGCACCTGCCTTCCCTTCCCCTGCCCTGCACAGTTTCGGGTTTTTTTGGCCAATTCGATAATCGCCTCGACATCTTCTTCGGTCTCGGTCGGCAGGCCCACCATAAAATACAGTTTGATCAGTTTCCAGCCAAGGGCAAAGGCATCCCGGCAGGTGGCGAGCAGATCTTCTTCGGTGATCCCTTTGTTGATGACCTGACGCAACCGGTCGGTCCCGGCCTCGGGAGCCACCGTGAATCCGGTTTTCCTGACACGCTTGATCTGTTCCATAATCTCAGGTGTCAAAGTTCCGACCCGCATGGACGGCATGGAAACCGACACATAGTCCTTGGCAAAACGGTCCATCAGCGCGGTCATCAACTCCCCAAGACAGGAATAATCGCCGGTGGACAGAGAAAGCAGCGCCAATTCTTCAAAACCGGACTGGGTAATGCCCTGCTCCGCCAGTTCCAAAATCTCTTCCAGGGTACGCTCTCTGACCGGGCGATACGTGATACCTGCCTGGCAAAAACGGCACCCCCGGGTGCAACCGCGGGCGATTTCCACACCGAGTCGGTCATGCACCGGTTTGACGATGGGAACCAATGGATGGTGCAGATGGGGGCCTGCATGCAGCTGCGGCAGCACCCTTTTCCGGACCGTGGTATATCCTGGCTCCAGGGGGATGATAGCGACAAGGCGCCCCTCCAGGTACTGAGGTTCAAAAAACCCGGGAATGTACACACCGGGGATGGCCGCCATCAGTGTCAAGGTTGCCCGCCGGTCGAGCTGGGCAGCTTTTGCTCGCTTAAGGAGATTGGCCAGTTCGACAATAATTTCTTCCCCATCGCCGAGCACGATAGCGTCAAAAAACTCGGCCACCGGTTCGGGATTGAGTGAACAGGAACCACCACCCAGTACCAGTGGATGGCTTTCGTTGCGGTCTGCAGCGCGCAACGGCAAACCGGCCAGATCGAGTACGGTGAGAATATTGGTGTAACAGAGTTCGTATGGCAGGGTGATGCCGATCACATCATAGACCGCCGGGTTGGCTTTGGCTTCCAGGGAAAAAAGCGGCTGTTCCTGATTGCGCAGTTCCTGCTCCATATCAACATCAGGCACGTAACAACGATGGGCAAGAACTTGGTCCTGATTATTGAGGATGTGATACAGAATCTGCAATCCCTGATGGGACATACCTATTTCGTAGAGATCCGGAAAGACCAGGCAGAATTTCAAGAAGTCGGCATCCATACTGCCGCTGACCGCATGCAGTTCGCCGCCGACATATTGCCCAGGTTTGCGTACCAATGGAAGAATTCGGTCAAGATCGATTTGCGTGTTTATTGACATGGTTAAAGAAGCAGGGCGCACCTGAAATAGAAGAAAACCGGAAAGTCGGCTGAAAATAATTTTAAAAACGCGACGTTGTTATGCTATAAAAAATTGGACTGAAATGCCGGCTGTTTCCAGCTGCCGGCCGGGACCCTATGCCAGAGGGTAGCGTGCTCAGCATTTCGGCACATATTTTGCTTAAAGAATAGAAACTTGTGATGGTGAGTCCAAAGGACTTTAACGCTGTCTTTCTCTATCCGAAGTACCTAAGAAAAGCATGAAGAAAACTATTTTTTCCATTTTCTCCGGCCTGTTGCTCCCCCTGCTGTTGACCTGCGGCCTTGCCGCGGAAACAAGCACGCCCCAGCTGCAGAAACTTAAGCACACCGTGGTGTCGCCCTCATCCGAACAGGTGGTGCTGCAGCTCAACGGCTCCTATAGCCCAAAAGCATTCACTTTGAAAGATGAAATGCCTCGGATTATCTTTGATTTTCCCGACATGACCTACGGCAGAGAGGTCAAGGGTGTGACCACCACCAACGGTACGATCGTTAAGCGCATCCGGGTGGGGATGCACACCCAGGATACGCCCAAAACCCGAATTGTCTTTGATGTTGCCACGTTAAACGGGGTAACCTACACCCAGCATTTCGATGAAAGCACGGCAACCCTGACGGTCCAGTTCAATACCACGGCAAAGATCGCCGCTAAAGCAGCGCCTGCCGTTAACAAAAAACCAGCGATGGAGACTGAACCCGCGGAAAAGTCGCTCCCCCTCAAAAAATCCGAGGCCTCGGTGCAAGCAGAACCAGAACCCACATCCGAGGGACCAATCAAAGCGACCAAGGAAACCGACCCAGGCCCTGACCCTGCCAAACCTTTGGCAGAGGCAAAAGAAACCGCCCCCCCACGAGTGATGGCTGCAGGAGAAAAAGTCGGCGAAAAAAAGACCCCGCCTGTCACTCCGGAAGCTCCAAAACCCGCCCCACCCGACGAGACCAAAGCCGCGGTCAAATCGGAAGCCGCCCCAGCCCAGCCCGACCCCACAACACAGCCATCGGTCAAAGAACCGTCGCCCCAACCAGTGATTGCAGCCGATGCCTCGGGTGACAAGCAACCTCCGCCACCCGCACAGCCCCAGCCCAGCCCGACCATTGAAGCCAAAACCGCCGTTAAGCCGGAACCAGCTCCAACCAGCGAGGATGCCAAAATAAAACCGACGGCCAAAGAACCCGCGCCCCAGCCACCAGGTGCGACGGCCAAAAGTGACGAAAAGACTTCACCTGCCAACGCACAGCCACCCGAGGCGGCCGCCACCAAACCCTCAGCAAAAGCCGAGGCTGCCAAACCTGCCGCACTCTCAAGTGCCGCCGCAGGGGCGCTGCTTGAATCCGTTAAATTTGATGGCTCCTCACCGAAAGGGGAAATGGTGCTCTTCAAGCTCAACGACTTCCATCCGCCGGTCATCCATGGGGTCGAGGAAGGCGTACCTCGGGTCATTTGTGATTTTAATAACACCCAGCTCGTTGATCTGGGCAAAAATCTCATCAAGACAAACGGAAAATTCGTCAAACTCATCCGGATCACCAGAAACAAGAAACCCGATCGGGTCCGGGTGGTGCTCGATCTTGAACCGAATCGAAGTTACGACCTGCAACAGGTTTTCTTTAAGGAGGACAATCTTTTTGTGATCATCGTCAATGCGATTAAGAAATAACCATTCGAATCAAGGAACTTGTTCGACCGTGTAATGCGGCGGCAGCGTCAGCTGAAACGCGGTTGCAGACAGCTGTTGATGTGAGTGAATCTTTTCGATTTGGACGGTCAGAGTACCGGTAATCGCCTTGCCCGTGATCTGCAGATGTCGGGGCCAGTTGAAACCGTTTTCCTGGACACCGCGGTAGGAGGAATAAGCCACTTCCAGGACCAGGTCCCCTTGGGGATCAAACAGCAGATGCCGTACCATTTCCCGGGTTTGCCGTGCCAACAGGACTTGATGGACCATAGCCCGCCCGTCCTTCCAGATATACCAGAATCCAGCCTGCTGGGAATCCTGGGCTGTACTGACCGCTTTTGGATCTCCTTGGGGTAGCGTTCCGCTCAGGAAATAAAACAGATCCTCAGCCGTCAGTGCTTCCGGAACATGGGTGTGCCAAAATTTTGAACCGGTTTTCCCTTGATAGACCCGACCAATCCGGCTATCCACCATGGTAAAGGTGATCCCATCGGAAACAGCAATATACAGGGCTCTCCCCAATGGATCAGTTGCCGAAAAGCGTAAATAGGCAGGCTGTTGCAGCTGCAGAATCGCATCAACAGTGCCCTTGCTTCCCAGCACATCCCAACCAATACGAATATCGGCATCAAGGGCCCTCGGCTTTTGCCGCTGCACAAAGGACGAAAACAAACCATCCGCCTCCTGCTGTTGATCGGCATGGAGCGGCGTGGTTTGGGGCAGCTTGGTGGCACAACCTGAAAGCGCCAGCGTAACCACCAACCCCGCGAGGGCAAAAAAGCGAGACCAGAAACTTGGCATCAGGGCAAGCCCTGCCGTTCAATGACTCGTATTTTTTCCAAAATTTTTCGTTTTTGCTTCACATCATCGGCTGAAAACTTGACAGCCTTCCTATAGGTTTCCAGCGCTTGCCGAACTCGGCCGCTTGCCAGATACACATCACCCAAATGATCCAAAATGGCCGCGTCGTCGGAGGACAATTGCACCGCGGCCTCCAACGCTTTGATCGCCTGTTCAATCTTGCCCAGCCGATAATACACCCAGCCCAGGCTGTCGTGGATATATCCATTTTCGGGTTTGAGTTCGAGGGCCCGTTGAATATATTCGAGGGCTTTATCCAAATTGACTTTATTGTCTGCCCAGCTGTAACCAACAAAATTAAGAGCCGCGGCATTATCGGGTTTGAGTTCGATTATCTTCTCCATCACTTGGAGTGCCGCACCGTGATCCCCACTGTTCTCCAGGTAGAGGCCGTATTCGTACAGTAGGTTTTCATCATTGGGATAGGCTTCAAGCCCCTGAAGCAAGACCTTTTTACTCAAATCGTCCTTGCCCTGCGATTGATGGACTGCGGCAAGCAAGATATACATTTCGGCATTGCGGAGATCAGGGGCCACGATGCTCTTCTCCAGAAGTCGCCGTGCAGGTTCCAGCCGATTCTGCTCCTGCAGAATTCTGACTTGGAGAAACAACGCCTCCTGATATTCAGGCGCCTTTCGATCAATGAGCCGCGCCTGTTTCAAGGCCCGCTCATATTTTCCCTCCTGGGCGAGCATGACCGCGAGAAAAAACCGGGCCTCCGAAATGTTTTCCTTTTCCAGAATTTTTTCTACAATGGCAATGGCTTTATTGTACTGCTTTTGTTTTGCGTAAATACGGGCGATGGTCAAATCGACTCGTCCGGGTTGATCAGCAAGGGGCTTGAGCCGGTTGAGTTCCGCTAACGCCTGCTCATCTTGTTTTTGCAGCAGATAGACATGAACCAGGCCTATTCTGGCGTTCTGATTCTGGTCTTCGCGTTCAATAATTTGTTTATAGAGGGCGGTCGCCTCATCATATCGAGCCGTTTTTATATACAATTCGCCTAATTCCATCTGCAATTCACTCGACCAATTCCGTTGCAGGGCCATTTGATACCGACCTATGGCCTCCTCGGGTTTTTCCTGCAGCACTAAGAGCCGGGCCATGAGCACATGGCCGGAATACGAGGTCTGGTCAATGGACAGAATGCGTTCAACAATAGCCTGAGCCTTATCCAGCTGATTGGCAGAAAGATACATTTCAGCCAGCAACAGCAAAATGGCTGGATCATCGGGATGACGCTCGCTGATCAATTGATACTGCTGCATCGCCTGTACGGTTTTTTCCTGGCGCTGCAACACCTTGGCGTACAAAACCCGCATCCCGGTGTCGTCGGGATGTTCAACAAGATACCGTTTCAGCCAGAGGCCAGCTTCATCGGTCCGCTCCAGCCTGAGCAGCAGAAGGGGAATCTTCTCGCTGATATATGCTGCCCGGGGATCACAGATCATCGCCTTTTCATAGGCATCTAAAGCCTCTTCGAAACGGAGCAGCAACTCGGCATGCCGCCCCCAGAGCGCATAGAAATACGAACATCCGAAATCAGATTCGCTCTCAGCCGCTGCCGAGAGTGGTGCCTGTTGCGACGATTCCTTGGCCGTAACCGCACCAGACTTCTGCTGACAACCACCAAGCAGGAGCCCCGAACAGCTCATCGCGACCGCAAAAGATGACAGGAACGGAAAACTAACCAGCGCATTCGACACCTTTGTTTTCGAGCAGTTGCAAAACCGCCTCCCGGATGGAGGATTGCACCTCCATCATCGGTCGAGCGGCAGGAATTCGTACTATACAACCATGGGGAAAGGATGCAAAGAGTGCCGCCACTTTTTCCAACTGGTCCCGCTGTTCAAAATCATTGAGCGTTTCACCGCGGAGATCGCGGATTCTGGCAATACTCTCGTCGGCCGACATAACCAGGAGCAGCACCAGATCAGGCTCCGGAGCGAAGCTGTTGCGCACAAAGATCTCTGCCGGATCGCACCCGGCTGCGCCTTGATAGGCCGCGGTCGAAAAATAATAGCGGTCGGTCAAAACGATTTTCCCCTGCACCAGGGCCGGCAGAATACACTCCTCGACGTGCTGACGTCGATCCAGCAAGAACAGCTCGAGCTCGCGTTCACGCGTTACCCGTTGCCGATTCTGAAACAGTGAGCGAATTTCCTGACCATACACTCCGGTGGTAGGTTCTCTGGTCTCAATGACCTCCAACCCGAGGCTCCGCAGATATGCCGCCAACTGCGGCAGTTGGGTGGACTTGCCGGTTCCGTCGATCCCCTCAAAGGCGATCAGGATCCCTTGGTTCATAGAGCGCCTCGTTTTGACCGGTTTTTCACAATAGCCTGCGCCATCGCCAGGGCCGCGGCCAGGCTTGAGGGATCGGCGAGGTTACGACCGGCGATGTCATAGGCGGTGCCATGGTCAACGGAAGTCCGAACCAGCGGCAGGCCAAGGGTCACATTGACGCCATCATGAAAATGGAGCAGTTTGAACGGGATCAATCCTTGGTCGTGGTACATGGCAATGACCGCGTCAAACCGACCGGAGGCCGCCTGGTGAAACACCGTGTCCGGGGGCCATGGGCCGGTGACATCGCCCAGCTCGGCGGTTGCCATCACTGCTGGAGCGATGATCCTGATTTCCTCGTCGCCAAACAGGCCATTTTCACCGCCATGAGGATTAAGGGCGGCAACGGCGATCCGTGGTGATGCCACGCCAAAATCCTGCTGCAGGGCGGTACGGGTCATGCCGATGCAATCAGCGATTGCCTCCTGAGTGAGCAGCAGGCTCACCCGTTGCAGCGGTTCATGAATGGTGACCAGCACCACTTTCAGCCGGGGCCCGGCCAGCATCATCCTGACCCGCTGCGAGCCGGTCAGGGCTGCCAGCATCTCGGTATGGCCAGGATAGAGATATCCTGCCTCTTGCAGACTTTGTTTACTGATAGGACAGGTCACCAGCGCGCTGCATTGGCCGGCTCCGATAAGAGAAACAGCCTCGGTGATATATTGGCCCATGGCCTTACCAGTGGCCAGGTCGGGTCGGCCCCACCGGACCGGTGTCTCCATGGCGCCGACCTGCCGAACCGGAAGGGTCCCTTTGGCAATAGGATCGCCGGGTTGCCACGGTACGATGTCCAAGCGCTGGCCGAGCAGATCCGCCGCCTGACGGAGTACGGTTTGATCGCCGATCACCACGGTTTCACGGGCGTCTATTATGTCTGGCCGGCTGAAATGACGGCAAATAATTTCAGGCCCAATGCCCGCGGGACACCCCATGGTCAATGCCACCGGTGCGTCAGCCGTCCTTCGTGCATTTTGCTCCATATTCCCCCTACCCGACATAATCGAAGGCATCCTTGATAAGTTCAACCTTAACCGGCCGGTTTTGCTGATCCAGCGTCACCCCAAGCACATCAAACCTGGCGACGGCGTCCTGCAACCGACGACTAACGAGATATTCCTGAGCTATTCTGGACAATTGCCGTTGTTTTCTCTGATCTACCGCCTCATGGGGGGAGCCGTACAGGCTCGACCGCCTGGTCTTCACTTCGATAAACACAACCGTCCCCCGATCACTGGCAATAATATCGACCTCGCCGTATTGCCTTCGGTAATTCTTTTCCAAGATCTCATACCCCTGCCGGACCAGGTAGTCAGCGGCATAGGTTTCGCCGAGACGACCGATGGTTGC
This sequence comes from uncultured bacterium, assembly GCA_903842475.1. Taxonomy (GTDB): domain Bacteria; phylum Desulfobacterota; class Desulfobulbia; order Desulfobulbales; family Desulfobulbaceae; genus Desulfobulbus. Next base: position 5,530 of record CAIMMA010000115.1, on the reverse strand, counting down.
ATTCTCTGACGGTTTTCTGAAAAACATCCGGGATCAACGCAATTCGTCAAACATGGTCAACCAAGGCTTACCCGGTTGACAGTCGCTAAGGAATCGCTGGGGCGAAGAAATTCAATGACCCCTCGGAAGGTCCGGCGATGCAGCGGACACGGCCCAAAACAGCTGATTGCCTGCCGGTGTTCTTTAGTGGGATACCCCTGATGCCGTAAAAAGCCATATTGAGGGAACTGCCGATGGTTGTCTGCCATGATACGGTCTCTGGTCACCTTGGCGATAATCGAGGCAGCAGCGATGGAAGCGCTCTTGGATTCACCTTTGATCAGCGTCAATTGCCGGACCGATGACGGCACCGGAAATTTGCCATCCACCAAAAGATAATCGGGCAAGCATCCGCGGTTACGGGTGGCGCAATCCTCAACAGCCCGCTTCATGGCCAAGAGCGATGCTTGCAAAATATTGATCTGTTCAATCTCGCGAGGATCAGCGGAACCGACGCCAATCAATGCGCCGTTGCCGTGGAGTGTCTCGAAGAGCAGTGTGCGACGGCGGGCGGTAAGCAGTTTGGAGTCTCGAAAAATGCTGTGATCGAGGTCACGGGGGAGGATCACGCAAGCGGCTACCACAGGTCCGGCTAAGGGTCCTCTACCGGCTTCATCGACACCGGCAACTCTGCTATATCCTTGTTGGTAAAGAGTGCGCTCGAAAAAAAAAAGTATCAGACGGGGAAGACGGAGGGGAAGATGGCGCTAAAGGGTCGCAGAGTTTCATCACAACAACCCATGCATTTGTACAATCATCGCAAGATAATTATGTTGATGAAGAATAAACGACAAGGGGGCATCCAACCATCAGATCGATGGTCGGATGCCCGTACTTTGCTGAAACGCTCACTTGGCCCGATGACAAAAAGCCGGCTGCGAACGAAAGCGTTTGCCTAGAGGATTCCCCGTTCACGGATACGGGCTGCCTTGCCTCGACGTTCGCGCAGGTAGAACAAACGTGAGCGACGAACACGACCGGCGGTCACCACCTCTATCTTCTCGATCTTTGGTGAATGCAAGGCAAAAGTTTTCTCGACGCCAACCCCATGCGAAACTTTCCGTACCGTAAAGGTGGCGTTCATGTTGCCGCGCTTACGTTTAAGAACGACACCCTGATAAATCTGTACCCGTTCTTTGTTTCCCTCAACAATTTTGATATGTACTTTGACCGTATCGCCTGGTCGAAAATCCGGGATATCAAAACGCATCTGCTCCCGATCGATTTTATCCAAAATATGCATTGCCATACTCGTTCATTTACAGCAAGGCCACCTGCGACTACCTGACCTCACCGAAGGATGCCTCCAGATCATCCTGAATTATTTACGTCTAAACGCTCGAATTATCGGTTACGACCCCCCCTGTCAAGGATTGATCGCTCTTAATGAATTAATACACATCAATCATCTGCCACCCCTAACAGCCTGTCCATGATGATCGAGGCTGCCGAACGTACCGACAAATGATTAAATTCGGTGGGACCGTTCAATGGCGGAAGCACGCCATCGGCCATTGCCAGTATTTCAGGACTCAATCCCCAGGCCGTGCCAAAAAGCAGCAGCAGAGGGGCGCCCTGCCAGATGCGCTTACGAACCTCGGCATATGACACGGTATGGGCTTGCCTGGTCGCACAAGTAGCGAGCACCATCGGCTTTTCACCAAATTTAAGAGTGCTGCCAGCCACGACCTCGTCAAGATCACTGCAAATCGTGATGATCGAAAGTGCATCGCTTCGCCCCGGATTCACCGTCCCGCCATAACCATTGGTCCAATGTCCGACAATCTGCCCGGCGAGTTCCTGCTGCTCCTTGAAAGGAGTGACCACCCAGTATGTTCCTATTCCGTAGGTCCTGCCGGCTCGAGCGATATCATGCAGGTCCAGGTTAGTAACCGCGCTTCCTATGGTCTCGCCATTACGATTAGTGACCGGATAATGCACAAGGGCGACATCAACCTGCATGGATGGGTTCGGCCTTGTATTCTTTGACAACAGTTTCAATCCGACCAAACAATCCTTCTTTTTTTAATAGCTTCAGTTCGGCTGGCGTGAACCTCACATCCAGTAACATTTCCGGTCGACGTTCCAAGGTAACTTTTACCGTTTCGATAAATCGGTACCTGGCGATCGCGGCATGATCACCGGATAGCAACACCTCCGGCACCGGGGTTCCCTCGAAAATCCTTGGCCTGGTATACTGTGCGTGTTTGAGCATCCCGCAACTGAACGAATCATTGACCGCCGAGTCTTCGCAACCAAGCACACCAGGCAACAACCGGCTGATGGCATCCATGACCACCAAGGCTGCAAGTTCGCCACCAGTCAGCACGTAGTCGCCGATAGACAGTTCTTCGTCTACATATTTATCACGAAAGCGCTCGTCAACGCCCTCATAGCGGCCGCAGATAAAAACAAGCCGAGGTACGGTGGCGAGTCGTTGTGCGGACTGCTGGGTAAAGCGATTTCCCTTGGGCGACAACAGAATAACCCGGCGGTTTTGTTCGCCTTCGATTACGGCTCTCAGACATTCGGCCAGAGGTTCGGGTTTCATCACCATCCCCTCGCCGCCACCGATAGGCCGATCATCGGTCATCCGGTGCCTGGCCAACGCATAATCACGGATATTGTGAATACCCACCTGGATTTTTCCGTCTTCAAGCGCCCGACGGATGATCCCCTCTTGCAGGGGCGACCCGAAAAAATCAGGGAAAATGGTTAAGATGTCGAAGACCATCAATAGGGCATATCCGGATTCAGCTATTTATTTCGAGCAGTCCGGGCGGTACGTCCAGCACGACCTTCTCATCATCGATCGTCACGAAAAATTCCCGTACCACCGGGACGAGATATTCCTTTTCTCCATCCTGGATAACCAGAAGATCTTGGCCGCTACTGCTTAAAATCGCCATGACCGTCCCGAGCGGCGATCCGCTCACGGTTTGAGCCTGTTTGCCCTCAAGGGTGTACAGGTAAAATTCATCTTTACCGATAGGCGGCAAATCCGCACTGGGCACCCATATCTGCATCCCGGCAAGCTGTTCGGCCCGATCACGGGTAGTGCACTCCTCCAACCGGAGAATCACCGTGTTCCCGTTGACCTTGGCATGGGTACTCACATACAGCGCCTTATTTATTCCTGCATCGGCGGAAAGGTACAACCGTCGATACCGGGAAAAATTACTGGGTGCCTCGGTGTAGGGCCGCACCTTAAGATCGCCTTTGATACCATGGGGCCTGGTCACTATGCCGATCAGCACAAAGGTCTCGTTTTGCCCGGCAGGTTGCAGACCCACTATTCGACGATTTCAAGCCGGGAGCGTTTGCTTCCCTCTGTTACAGATGCGGCAAGAACGGCCCGCATCGCCCTGGCGGTTCTCCCCTGCTTGCCAATCACTTTCCCTAGATCTTCCTGGGCAACCCGCAGTTCGATGGCGATGTTCTCATCGTCCTCCTGCAGGGCCACTTCGATTTTCTCAGGATGATCAACCAGCTTGGTGGCTATAAACTCGATCAGTTCTTTCATTTAGGCCGCGGCAACCACTCCTGGGACATGCTTTTTAATCAGGCTCTCAACGGTTTCCGTCGGCTTAGCGCCTTTTTTTATCCATATATCAAGCTTTTCGTTGTCAATCTGGACGGCCGCCGGATTCTGCATCGGATCATAGGTCCCAACGATATCGAGGAATTTACCATCCCGCGGCGATTCGCTGTCAGCAACAACGATACGGTAAAACGGTTGTTTTTTTCGGCCTTTTCTGGTCAAGCGAATACGAACTGCCATTGTCTACTATCCTCCAGTGGACATCATTGTTTCAGTACTGACCACTGTCAGCATTGATGGAATGATTTTTTTATTAAAAATATGTTAGTCAGTTTATCTGGTGAGCCCTTTGGGGAGCTTGCGGCGTTTGCCGCCGGCCATGACGCCCTTCCCTTTCAGGTTTTTCATCATTTTCAGCATCATGGCGTAACTTTTCAGGACACGGTTGACCTCATTGACGGAGGTGCCCGAACCCTTGGCGATCCGCAGACGGCGGCTGGCGTCGATGATCCGGTGGTTGCGCCGTTCCTTCAGGGTCATGGACCGAATGATCGCCTCGGTCTTCCCCAGTTCTTTCTCGTCCGGCTTGGGCGCTTCCTTCAACTGCTTGAGCTTGTTGATGCCCGGAATCATACCCATGAGCTGTTCCAGACTACCCATCTTCTTGATCTGCTGGATCTGATCGAGAAAATCTTCAAGGGTAAAGGCATTTTTCTGGATTTTCCGAGCCAGTTGCTCAGCGTTTTTTTGATCAACAACCGCCTCGGCTTTTTCGATCAGCGAAAGCACATCACCCATGCCGAGAATTCTGGAGGCCGCCCGATCGGGGTGGAAGATCTCCAAGGCCTCGACCGATTCGCCGACCCCGACGAATTTAATCGGCTTGCCGGTCACCTTCTTCACCGACAGGGCCGCGCCGCCACGGGCGTCGCCCTCCATCTTGGTGAGGATAACACCGGTGATTTCGAGATCGCTATTAAATTTATCGGCTACAGTGACCGCATCCTGGCCGGTCATGGCATCGGCCACGAACAACACTTCGGTCAACGGTACCGCACGACTGATCTCCTGCAGCTCGACCATCAGGGCTTCATCGACATGGAGACGACCCGCCGTGTCGATAATAACCGTGTCGTAATTCTCCCTGGCTGCTTCGGCCATCGCCTGCCGGGCAATATCAACCGGTTTCTGCTCCGGGGTCGAACCAAAGACCGGAACACCGATCTGTGCACCAAGCACCTGTAATTGTTCGATCGCAGCCGGTCGATAGACATCCGCCGGAACCAATAGCGGGGACCGGCCCTTGCTCTTGAGCTGACGCGCCAGCTTGGCGGCCGTTGTGGTCTTGCCCGAGCCCTGCAAACCGGCAAGCATAATGACCACCGGCTGCCGGCCGTCGAGCCGGAGCGGCTGGGCCTGACTGCCGAGCAGGTCAACCAGTTCATCATGGACAATTTTGACGACCTGCTGGCCTGGTGAAAGACTGGACAGGACCTCGCTGCCGATCGCTTTCTCGGTTACTGTGGCGATAAATTCTTTGACAACCCCGAAGTTGACATCAGCTTCGAGCAGCGCGGTGCGGACCTCGCCCATAGCTTCCTGAATATTCTCTTCAGTCAACTTGCCGTGTCCGCGCAATTTCTTAAAAGCGCTTTCCAGTCGGTCGGTTAGATTCTCAAACATTATATATTCGGTAGTTAAAACGCTATGGTTTCAGGCAAAACACCGAAACAAACCTGACTCCGGTTATACAAATAAGAAAGTTGCGATTATTACTCTACAGGCCCTTGCTTGTCAAGTGAGAAGAAAAACATGGTGGTCCGGGCTCTTATCACCCAACCAGCATCTCGACCACCTTATCAAGCGTTTCCGGGGTGTCGGCCTGCATGCAGGTAATCCCGGAATTTTTGGGTAAAATTTTCCGCATCATTCCGGTAAGGACATTCTTTG
>CAIMMA010000114.1 GCA_903842475.1 uncultured bacterium | reverse complement strand
GCATCTCCGCGCTCGGTTCGAAATGATAGCGTCCGGCCCTCTTCTGGGCCGGGATACGCAGCTGATACTTACGGATCAACCAGGTCAGGCTTTGGTAGGGGATGGTGATATCATACCGGGCCGTAAGTTCCTCCTGTAACCAGTCGCAATCGTCTGGTGCGTTGAATGTGTTGCAGCCATCATTCTTGTTAGTCCGTTAACTATGACTAACGATGTAGTAACCATTCATGTTATAATATTTTTCAAATATGGCCAAGTCGATACCCCGAGAGTTCTTCAAGTAAGGAGCCGCCATGGCCCGCAAGAACAAGGATATACCGCAGCCAGAGGTGCTCGGCTCGTCGACAAAACCAGTCGAGCATTCCAAGCATTCTTTTCCCATCGTCGGCATCGGCGCATCCGCAGGAGGCCTGGCAGCTTTTGAAGCCTTCTTTTCCGGTATGCCTACAGGGGTCGATCCCGGCATGGCCTTTGTGCTGGTGCAGCACCTGGCCCCGGACCATAGAAGCATCCTCGCCGAACTGGTACAGCGCTATACCCGAATGCAGGTCTTCGAAGTTGAGGACGGCATGGCCGTGCAATCCAACTGCGTCTACATCATCCCGCCCAACCGTGACATGGCGCTGCTCAACAGCACTCTCCAGTTGATTGAGCCCTCGCTCCCACGGGGTCAACGGATGCCCATTGACTTTTTTTTCCGATCTCTTGCGCACGATCGGCACGAACAGGCCATTGGTATCGTCCTCTCCGGCACTGGTAGCGACGGCACTCTTGGAGTACGGGCCATTAAGGCCGAGGGGGGGATGGTCATGGTCCAGACCTTTGAGTCCGCCGAATTTGACGGTATGCTGACCAGCGCCATCGCCACCGGTTTGGTGGACTACAAGCTGCCACCGGCAGAAATGCCCGCTCAACTCACCGCCTACGTGGCCCGTGCCATAAAGAATCCTTTCGCTCCCCCAGCAACCCTGAAACCCAAGGAAGAGGAGGCACTCAACAAGATCCTCATCCTACTGCGCAACCAAACCAGCCACTATTTCTCCCAGTACAAGCCAAACACCATCCAGCGCCGCACCGAACGACGTATGGTCGTCAACCAGATTACCACGATTGCAAGGTACCTCACCTATCTGCAACAGACACCCGAGGAGGTGGAGGCGCTTTTTAACGATCTTTTGATCGGTGTGACCAGCTTCTTTCGCGACCCCGAGGCCTTCAAGGCACTTGAGGACCAGGTCATCCCCAAGCTCCTCGCCGGAAAATCCGCTGATGCTGTGATCCGCGTTTGGGTGCCGGGATGCTCCACCGGCGAGGAAGCTTATTCCATTGCCATCTTGCTCGCCGAACGGCAGGAGGCGATGAAGCAGAGTTTCAAGGTGCAGGTCTTTGCTACCGATATTGACAGCCGCGCCATCGCCACCGCCCGGTCCGGGATCTATCCCGCCAGTATCGCAAGCGATGTCTCCCCGGAACGGCTGAGACGATTTTTCGTCGCTACAACCAACGGTGACGGTTCTTATCGTATCCACAAAGGTATTCGTGACATGCTGGTCTTTTCCGAGCATAATTTGATTAAAGACCCGCCGTTTTTCAAACTCGACCTGATCAGCTGTCGCAACCTCTTGATCTATCTCGATAGCGATCTGCAGAAGCGGATCATCCCCATGTTCCACTTTGCCCTGAACCCAATGGGCTACCTCTTTCAGGGGACTTCGGAAACAGTGGGCGAGTTCCACACCCTTTTTGACCCATTGGATAGAAGTTTAAAACTGTATCAACGCAAAGACGACTTATACAGCACGCAACGCCCACCCCCGAACCGATTCCTCCCCGCCATGCTAGCAGTCCATGTGTCCCTCCCACCACAAAAGCCAGGAAAGAAAACGTTTCCCCTGAAATTGCCCCTGCGCGAACTGACCGAACAGGT
>CAIMMA010000113.1 GCA_903842475.1 uncultured bacterium | reverse complement strand
GCCCAGTACCGGCCAGAGCACCGCCTCACCCAAGCCAAGAAACAGATACATCCCCACCATGGCCGGAAAAGTGGTCATCGAAGGAATCATAAAAACTGCCGCCCCCATGCAAAGACAGCCGCCCACCATCAGGGGGACCTTGTCATAACGATCCGCCAATTTACCGAACGGCACCTGGAGCACTGCATTCATCAGGGTCCGGCTGGCAATTACCACCCCGGCCTGGAGCCCGCTGCTTCCGGGCCACCCCGACATCATCAACGGTAAAAAGGCCATGGTCGGCACCATCATCAAAACGGTGGCAAAGCGGGCGATGAGAATACCGACGGTCCGACGCCGCCGCAGCATCAGTTTGACATTGACCAGTAACCCCACATGGCGCTGTCGGTCGATGGGGCAGCAGGCGGGCATATTGAGCACCACCAGCAAAAAAGCAAGGAAACAGAGCGTTGCCATCATGTAAAATACCGAGGCCAGCCCCCAGGCGTCGGCAAACAGGCCGCCGAGTACCGGCCCTGCCCCGATGCCGCAGAAAATGGCGATATTAACGATGCTCATATAGCGCCCTTCCTGGCCAGGAGGCGATAAAAAACTGGCATAGGCCATGGCCACCGGGATAATCATGGCGCTCCCGACTCCTTGAAAAAGGCGGATCAGCACCAGGTGAAAGACACTGGTGGCATGGGGAATCAGTAATCCTACCAGCCCGTAGATGAACAGACCCGCCACCAGGAAACCTTTCCGCCCCCACCGATCGGAGAGATTGCCGACCACCGGCTGGAAGAGCCCCCGGCTCACTGAAAATGCGGCGGTGATCACCCCAAGGGTGAAACCGCTGGCCCCCAGCTTAGTCGCCAGCAGCGGCAGCACCGGAATAATGATGCCTACGCCCAGAAGAGCGATGAACACTGACAGCACCACAGTGACAAGAATCCGGTTCAGCATGGAGTAAATATCGTTACGATTGCCTTGAAACTAAATAAAAAAATGCTGGGATCAAAACGCCCCTGCACGCCGCTTCCTTCATACCATCTGCCCAAGGGAAAGCAAACCGCTGTTTCTCTCCGGATGCCGCGACAGGCTTCCAGCGGTTTCCAAATCTTCTCAGGGGATCGCTTGAACAACCTGAAAAAACCACGTATACTTGATCCATTGAGGCCGGAATCGGCAAGCGACGCCTATCGGCCTCCCCGCGCAATTTCGGGACCATTGACGCTTTCCCGCTCGCTTGCCCCCTGAACCCAGACCAACCTTAGCCACTCATCCATCTTCGATGCCCATGCTGCTTGCCGACCACCACAAAGCTGCCCTGATCCTGCCCGACCGTTCCATCACGTTTGCCCAGCTGCTGACCGCAGCCCGCGGTTATGCCCGCCTGTTGCCGGAAGGTACCGAAAGGGTGCTCATTTTTTCGGAGAACCGGGCCGAATGGGTGTATGCCTTTTATGCCGCCTGGTGCAACCGGAGCACGGTGGTGCCGGTGGATTACCTGTCCACCCCGGCCGAAGTTACCTTCATCGCCAAGGATTGCCGACCACAGGTCTTGTTCTGTTCCCAGGAACGCAAGGCGCTGCTGAAGGAGGTCCTGGCCGGGCTCGACTATACGCCGCTGCTGCTGGTGTTTGAAGAATTGCCGCAGCCCAGTGATCAAGCGGGCAGCCCGATCGAAGCCCCGGATCCCCAGTCCACCGCGCTGATTGTTTACACCTCGGGCACCACCGGCACTCCCAAGGGCGTGATGCTCTCGTTTGAAAATCTCCTGGCCAATATCGATGCGGTCACCATCGACACCCCCATCTACAGCCGCGACGAACGGGTGCTCATGCTGCTGCCCCTGCACCACATCCTCCCCCTGCTCGGCTCGATGGTGATGCCTTTCCGGGTCGGGGCCACGGTGGCCATGTCGCCCAGCTTGCTGGCCGAAGACATCGTCCGCACCTTGCAGCGCAACCGGATCACCATCATCATCGGCGTGCCGCGGCTGTACCGGTTGATCATGAAATCGATCCTCGACAGAATCGCAGCCAACAAAATCGCCTCACTCCTGTACCGACTGGCCGAAAAAGCCGCATCGCCCCAGCTTTCCCGCCTGTTGTTTCGCACGGTGCACGAAAAATTCGGCGGACATTTGAAATATCTGGTAAGCGGCGGCGCCGCGCTCGATCCGGTTGTTGCCAGCCAGTTCACCACCCTTGGTTTTGAGATTCTCGAGGGCTACGGCATGACCGAGACTTCACCAATGATCAGCTTCACCCGCCCCGGCCAGGTCAAAATCGGCTCGGCCGGCACCGCCATGAGCTGCACCACCATCGAGATTCGCGATGGTGAAATCGTGGTGGCGGGCAAAAACGTCATGCAGGGCTACTGGAACCGTCCCGAAGAAACCACGGCGGTCCTCAAGGACGGCTGGCTCTCCACCGGCGACCTCGGCACCCAGGACGAGTTGGGACGACTCTTTGTCACCGGTCGCAAAAAGGAGATTATTGTCCTTGAAAACGGCAAGAATATCAACCCTGTGTTGATTGAACAGCAGCTGGAGGCGAGCAGCCAGGCCATCGCCGAAGTGGGGGTCTTTCTCAAGGACGATATCCTTCAGGCAGTCATTCGCCCGAACCTTGCCGTGATCCGGGAAAAAGGCATCACTCAGATGAACGATTTTTTCCGCTGGCAGGTGATTGATCGCTACAATCAGGCGGCCTCCCCCTCCAAACGGCTGCTCCATTTCACACTGGTGGATGCAGAACTGCCCAAGACCCGGCTGGCAAAACTCAAGCGATTCGAGCTTCCGGCCCTGGTGACGGCCCGGCAGGAACGCCAAAATCAGGCCGTCCAACCTGTTGACGAAG
>CAIMMA010000112.1 GCA_903842475.1 uncultured bacterium | reverse complement strand
ATGGTCTCAGGACTTGACATAAAGTAATTTTCAAATTGAAAGTAACCCGAAATTGACCCTAATGAAAATACTATTTTTAACCCTTGCACTTTTTATGTGGATTGGGATGGCTCAGGCACAATCGAATCTGGCAAAAGGTTTTGTAGCTCCACCCGATTCGGCCCGACCTTGGGTGAACATGAATTGGTTTGATAAGGTAATACCGGCCGACATTACGCAGCACATGGAGGAGCTCAAAGCCAAAGGGGTAGGCGGTGTGATGCTCATTGACCTGGGCAGCATGCCGGGTGTCCCTTACATGAGCGATAAATGGAGGGAATTGTTCCGTCATGCCGTTCGTGAAGCAGATAGGGTTGGTTTGAAAATGGGGGTGAATACCTGTCCGGGATGGCCTTCCGGCGGACCATGGATCACTCCTGAATATTCGAGCTGGATGATGGTCAGTTCTGAAACGATTGTTAAGGGTGGGCAAAATTTTTCGGGTAAACTTGTGGAACCGAAAGTTAAAGGAACCCTTTATGCCGATGTTTCGGTTCAGGCATTTCCGGTTGGTGAGCAGACGACTAAAATGTTTCCGGTAATCACCGTTAGCACCAATCCTGACGAACTTGTCAATCTTCTGGACGGGAATTTTAACACCACCTGGAATTCAGGGACATCTGAAACCCCATTTATATTAGTCGATTTCGGTAAACCACATCTTGTCGATTATACCTGGATCGATAGTTCCGGGAGGATGACCATCGAGGCCTCAGATGACGGAGTCACATTCAAACCATTAATCACAATTAACGGGCCCGGGGGCAATACGATCTATCAAGCGGTTCCATCCACTGTAGCCCGTTGGTTCAGAATTATGCTGCCTAAGAATTCAAAAGTCCGCGATTTTGCGCTGGGCAGCCGTCCTGAGGTGGAACGTGTTGCACGACTGGCAGCCAAGCGTGCAATAACAAATCCCCTTGGCGTGACTGCTACCCGGCAGGCAGATCAGGTATCTCTGGTCCGGGAAGATCTGGTATCCCTTCCGGGAGACCGTCCGCTAAAGATCCGGTCAATGATTGATCTTACAAACAGAATCTCAGCTGATGGAATACTCAATTGGAATGTGCCCCCGGGAAATTGGAAAGTAGTCAGGATTGGCCGGACAACAACAGATCTTAATGTCGCATTTGGCAAAGGTCTGCTGGCCGATTACCTTAGCGCGGCTGCAACAGAACTTAATTACGAAAAGGGGATCAAACCTTTGATTGGCGATGCCGGACCTTTGGTTGGAAAGACTTTAAAATATTTCATCGAAGACAATGTTGAAATTGACGGCATATACTCGTGGACACCTGAGCTGCTAAAAGAATTTCAAAAACGACGCAGTTATGATCCAACCCCATACCTGGCTGCATTAGCAGGTGAGATTGTGGAAAATATTGAAATCACAGATCGCTTCCTGGCAGACGCTCGCAGGACAATTGCCGATTGCGTGGCCGACGGACATTACAAACGCTGGGCGGAACTATCGCATGCCGATGGCATGAAAGTTCGTGCGGAAGCCGGCGGCCAGCACCATCCGCGGTTATTGTGCAACGACGGGCTGATGAACCAGGGACGTATGGACGTACCTGTAGCAGAGTTCTGGGAGATCGAATTATGGAAGGAAAATCAGTGGGCCCCTGCCGATCATCATGTAATCACCACTCCGGGTTGGGACGAGGCTGCCCAAAACGTTAACACAAAACAGGCTGCGAGTGCAGGTCATTTGTATGGAAAAAAGATTGTGGCATCCGAAGCGTTCACAACCGGGGGGCGCCTTCAACACTGGAGCCAGTCACCAGGTCGTTTGTTGCGTCATGCCAACAACGCATTTTGCGAAGGAATCAATGCGCTGAGTATCCATGGATCGGCGACATCCGGTCCGGAAGATGGTCTGCCCGGAAAATCTGTTTTTGGCGGAT
>CAIMMA010000111.1 GCA_903842475.1 uncultured bacterium | reverse complement strand
GATGACCCTGTACCGGACGGCGGGCAAGTCGCGGGTGATCGAATACCTGATCGATGCCGCCCGCAACGGCAAGCAGGTGGCCGTGGTGCTGGAGTTGAAGGCCCGGTTCGACGAGCAGGCCAATATCCGCTGGGCAGGGTTCCTGGAGGAGGCTGGAATCCATGTCACCTACGGGGTGGTCGGTTTTAAAACCCACAGCAAGGTGATCTTTGTGATCCGCAGGGATTACGACGGCCTGCGACGCTACGCCCATATCGGCACCGGCAACTACCACGCCGGCACCGCCCGGATGTACTGCGATCTTGGCCTCTTTACCTGCGACCCTGATATCGGCGCTGATTTGACTGAGCTGTTCAATTACCTGACCACCGGCTACACCCCGATGCGCCCGTATCGCAAGCTCCTGCCCTCGCCGCGGATGCTGAAGAAGGCCTTGCTGCAGAAGATCGAGCGCGAAATCCGGGCGCACAGTGCGCAACAGCCCGGCCTGATCCAGTTGAAGGCCAATGCCCTGGAGGACCGGGATATCATCGCCGCCCTCTACCGCGCCTCGCAGGCCGGCGTCCATGTCGATCTCCTCATCCGCGACACCTGCCGCCTGCGGCCGGGGATTGCCGGGCTGTCGGAGCACATTCGGGTGGTGTCGCTGGTCGGTCGATTTCTCGAACATGCCCGGCTCTTTTATTTCCGCAATAAGGGAGCAGATGAATATTTCATCGGTTCTGCCGACCTGATGCAGCGCAATCTCGAGAGCCGGGTGGAAATCTGCACCCCGGTGGAATCTCCCAAACTAAAAAAACAACTGCGTGAACTGCTTGATCTCCAACTCAACAATCAGCGTAATGTCTGGGAAATGCAGGCTGACGGTAGCTATATCCAGCGGTTTGCCAAGGCCAGGGAAGGCTCGATTTGTATCCATCGCAAACTGATCGAACGGGCTGGGAAACGATTGGCCGCTGGCGGCCGAACGGTAATCAACAAGAAAAATCGGAAAAAGAGCAGCAAAGGATGAGCCCTGAGTGATCCTTTTCTGAAAGGCCATCGGTACATCGATCGGTCAGTTCGCCGTTGGCAGTGAATCCTCGATGTAGCGTTTGCGTTTGGCGGGTTTGAGCTGGTGGATATCAACCACCACCAGGCCGTCGACGCAGTCACCGAAATCCCGGTCGACATTGAAGTCGAGAAAACGCACCCCGCCCGGCGGACACAACTCGGTATACTGTTTGTAGAGAGTGGGGATCGAGCTGCCCATGGTGCTGAGCAGGTTTTTGAGCAGGATGAGGTCCTGGTGGTAGTCGTCGCCGGTAAAAGAGCGGGCCAGGTCGGTGACCGGCAGGGAAAAGCGAAAGGGAGTGCGGGAGCAGGGCAGGGCAGAGGCGTCGGCAAAATAGCGTTTGTAGAAATAAATGAGCAATTCCTTGGCTAGCTGCGGCATGGCGCTGCTGATGCTCACCGGCCCGAAAAGAAAGCGGTACTGGGGGTTGCGCCGCAGGAAGGCGCCGATGCCGTACCAGAGATAATCGAGACTGCGTTTGCCCCAGTATTTCTGTTGGACAAAACTCCGGCCCAGTTCCAGTCCCTGCTCAAGATAGGGGCAATGGTCCTGGTCGAAACCAAAGAGACTGTGGCTGTACAGCCCTTCGCAACCCTTATCCCGGATCACAGCGGCCGCATCGGCGAAGCGGTAGGCGCCGACGATCTCCAGATCAGCCGCCGACCAGAGCACCAGGTGGCGGTAGTAGTGATCGAAGCGGTCCAGGTCACGCCGCTTGCCCGAACCTTCGCCGACCGCGCGGAAGGTGATCTCGCGCAGCCGGGCGATCTCGCGGAGCACCGACGAACTTTCTTCCCCACCAAACAGATAGATTTCCTTGCCATCGGGGGTCGTCCCCAGCAATTCTCCTGCCTGGATGTTTTTCTTCAACACCGCCCTTCGTTCCGGATGGGCAATAGCGGTTTCGGTGGCCAAGATGCCCTTTTTGCCGGCGCCGATCCGGTAGAGGTGCTTATGGAATAGGTCAACTTTATCTTTTTCTCGAATTTTGAGACCATTGTAAGCTGTAAACGGGATCAGGCCGCCGATGGTGAGTTGCAGCGGCCGGCGCTGCCGCCGGAACATCTCGCCGATCAGCATCAAGGTGGAAAGCGGTTTGGACAGCATCGAGGCGGTATAGAAAGACAGCGAGTTGCGGCCGCGGACATGGATGGGCAGGATCGGGGCTTTGGCCCGGGCGGCCAGGCGGAGGAAGCCTTTCCGCCAGCGGCCGTCTCTGATGCCGGCGGGGCCGAAGCGGGAGACCTCGCCCGCGGGGAATATGATCACCGCCTCTTCGTTGGCCAGGGCCTGATCAATCCGGCTGATCTGCTCTTTGAGGGTGATCCCGGTCATCACCTTCACCGACAACAGGCAGGGGCGCAGCGGTTTGACCGCATCCAGCAGGTCATTGGCGACTATCCGGACATCCGGTCGGCTGAGATGGACCAGTTTCAGCAGGGCCAGGCCGTCGAGGGTGCCGATGGGGTGGTTGGCGACGATCATCACCCGGCCGCTCGCCGGGATGTTTTCCCGGTCCCGATCCGCCACCGTGTAGGTGCATTGAAATGATTCGAGGATCTGCTCAACGAAATCCATGCCGCGCAGATGGGGATACTGCTCGGCAAACCTGGCGAATTGATCTTCACGGAGCAGAAGGCGGAGCAGGGCGCGGATTGAGGGCGTGATCAGCGGCAGACCGGTCAGGCGGGGATAGTACTGGGTAAGGATGGCATCGACCGTAAACATGTTGTTTCCTCCGGGTTATTTGAAAACGAATGCGACCACGCGGATCGCTCAGACGGCAAAGGCCCGGTGATTTTCTCTGCCGCCGAGCCACTGTTCCCTGAAGGAGAGCGGCATGTATATCCGATTTTTGGGGTCCGAAACGATCCGCTGCACCTCAAATTCAAGAGTCAGGCCCGGCGCTCCGATCTTGGGCGAATCTGCCTTGCCAACGGTACGCAAGGCGCCGGAGTTGGCAGCGGTCACCTTGGCGGTCGCCTCCCTTGCGGTCAACAGACAGAGCATCCCCTGTCCGGGGCAAGTCGGGGCTGGGGTCAGGCCTCGTTGCAGGCCATAGTTCGAGCGGGTGGTGATCGCGCGGAATTTTTTGGCGGACAGCACAATGGGCTGATCAGCGGACAGTACTACGGCTCCGTATCGTTCTTTGAGGAGCGGATGCGACAACAGAGCCAGCAACTGCAGCTGCTGGGTTTGCGCCGATGCGCCGATTTGAAAATTGAGGATCAGCACGGATACGCCATTTTTACGAATCAGAGCGAACTGGGCCACCCCATCCTCGTCCTCCCGATCACCGGGGATCGGGAAACTGCCGCTGTTGAGCATCCATACTTCTGCCCCGGTCAGGATGGCCAAGCCGCAGATTTCTTTTACCCGTCGCCCCTTACCAGCCTGTCGATGACCACTGGCCGCAAAGCAACTGTAGGTCATGCCCAAAGCTTCCGCTAAACCTCGGGTTGGATCCCCGGTATCATCCAGGGAGCGTCGGATAGCTTGGCAACAAAGCACATCAACGGCGGTATGGGGCAGCGGCTCGATGGATTGCGTTTGCCGCTTGGTTGGGCAGGCCGGTACGGCGCTTTTATCCAGCGTCATAATTTTAATCATAGTCTCTTCCCCAAAACATTATGTGATTTCTACTCAACACCCAGCCCTGCAGGCCATTCGGCCGGGGCAAGGGGTGCAATCTGTTTGTCTTCCAATTGTAGGTACAGGGTCTCTGTTGCTTTACGGTTAGCACGGCGTCATTCTTCGGTGAGGATCGAGTCATTCGATGGATCTATTCGGTTCAGGTCGTCAGTCCTTCCTGCCGGGTTCGAGCACTTGGTGTTTTTCGCAATTTTTGCTCCATCAATTCAGATGATGGGTGCCGAAATAGGTCTTTGATGATTCTGCCTCGCCAGTCGGGATGCGGAGCCAGGCCGAGGATTTCGGCCATGGTGGGAGCGAGATCCAAAAAAGACACGGATTGTTCCAACTCCACACCTTGGGGAATTCCCGGGCCAGCCAGGAGCAGGGGCAAACCGATCTTGCCTGGCTCCTCTTGTCCGGATTGCCGGTTGGAGCCAGCGTGACAGCTGAGAACCATGATCACATAATCCTGCTGCAACCCAACCACGGCCAGGTGTTCAAGGAGTAGCCCCAGGGCCTGGTCGGCCTGTTCGACGCTTTCCAGGTACGGCTCCGATCGAAATCCAAAATGGACTCCTGTAATATCCGCACCCTGGAGAGAGAGCAGGCAGAAATCCGGTTTTTCTTTTTGGACATGCAAACAGGCCAGTTCAGTCAGTTCGCGGTCAACATTGCAAATCGCCTGGGAATTTATGAATACCCCGGTTTGCAGGCTTCCATGAGGGTAGAGCAGGCGCATTCGGTCGCAGGAATAGAAGGCGGAACCCTTCATGTGGCGATAGCGAAGCAGTGAAAAGAGAGAGACGGCATGCGGCGAGACCACCGAGGCGCCACTGTTGGACAATACACCGTGCTCCTCGGGGGGAAGTGAGGTGAACATCGAAACTTGGGTTGGCAGAGTCAGAGCAGGCTGCAGAGGTTCCAGTCGGCGGGCAATGACTCCGTTGCGGATAAGGTTGTCGAAGCAGTGGACATGGGCGCAGGCTAAGGTCTCGGCGCGCAGGCCGTCGATGAGCACACAGAGTAGTTTGGGCATGGGGTTCTCTTGTTGAAGAATTGGCTGGAAGCAGGACTGGTGGTTGAAGGAAGTCTGTAACCATTTGTTGGTGCCTACTTTTCTACTCCCCGGCTATTACGGGTGGGTTACACTGTCGTTACGATTTGATCAGGGGCGATCCGCGATAGGTCGGCGGCCTGCTGTTCCGTTGGAACCTGATGCAATCGTAATCGTTTTATAACTGGGGATTAAAACAACCCGCTCATAATAGGAGTAACGATAGAAAGCGGCGGATAGACCGCTGCAAAACAACTTCGAGTCCCCTTCAAGCAACGGCTGATTATCCTTATGCGTTATGCCATCTCTATTGCTCCCCTCCCAGCCTCGGCCCTCTGGCAACAGGGCAGTCGATGGCTCGGCCGGGATGCCTGCAGCGGGCACCCCCTGCTCCGTCCTTGTTTTCGCGGGGTCGATCCGGAGCGTCTGGAAGAACTCACCCGTACCCCTGCCCACTACGGCTTTCATGCCACCATCGTCCCTCCGTTCCGCCTGGCGGAACAAGTCAGCGAAGTAGATTTGTTGCAGGGTCTTGAAGATTTTGCCGGTCGGCAGCGGCCGTTATCTCTGGCTCCCCTGGAAATAGCGCTGCACAGCAGCTTTTTTTGCCTGCGACCTATCGACCATTACCCAGCCCTGCAGACGCTTGCAGCCCTCGGTATCCGGGCCTTCGATCGGTTCCGGGCACCCTTGAATCCGGGCGAACTCGCCCGGCGCAAAGCCATCATGCTCAGCGGTCAGGAAAAAAGAAACCTGGAGATCTGGGGGTATCCTTATGTCTTTGAGCAATTTCGCTTTCATTTCACTTTGACGGCGCGCATGTCCGAGGAACGTGAAATGAATCTGATCCACACTGCGCTCCTTGAAACCTTCAGCCCACTGCTCCCTGGCCCGCTGCTGATCGACGCTCTTTGTCTCTTTGTTGAAGCGGATGTCGGCGAACCAATGCGCTGCCGGTATCGCTTCCCCTTTCCTTCAACCTCTTCCGAACCCGAGGAACGCATCCAACATGACTCGCAGCTCCTCCAAAAAAACCTTCATTCTGGATACCAATGTCATCCTGCATGACTCGTCCTGCATCACCCATTTCCAGGAACACGACGTTGTTGTTCCCATCACCGTTCTAGAAAAGCTCGATCAGTTTAAAAAAGGCAATCTTACCCTGAACTATCATGCCCGTGAATTTGTGCGTGCGCTTGATGGGCTGAGCGCCGGCAAGCTGTTTAACGGCGGTGTACGGATCGGGGTAGGCAAAGGACGGGTGTCGGTCAAGCTGGAGCAGGCCCCCCATGAGGATCTCCGGCAGCATTTTCCAGCGGCGGCCAAGCCCGACCACCAAATTCTCAATATTGGTTACCACCTGGCCAAAGCGGACGGTTCGCGCAAATATATCCTGGTGACCAAGGATGTTAATCTGCGGATGAAGGCCAAGGCGGTGGGGCTGATGGCCGAAGATTACACCACCGACCATGTCAAGGATATCGGGGCCCTCTATACCGGTTGCCGCTATCTGGACGGAGTGGATCCGGAGTTGATCGAGGACCTGCACCGTGACGAGCTGGGGGTTGATAGCAGGCGGCTGCAGTTTGATCCGCCTCCGGTGGCCAACGAATACCTGATTGTGCGCAACTGCAAGAAATCGGTGCTGGCATCCTTCCGGTCCGAAGCCGAGTCGGTCTGCAAGATCCACCGCAAGAGCGTATACGGGATTACGCCCCGTAACGCCGAGCAGAGCTTTGCCATCCATGCCCTCTGCAATCCGCAGGTGCCGCTGGTCACTATTTCCGGCAAGGCGGGCACCGGAAAAACCCTGCTTGCCCTGGCGGCAGCTTTGGAACAACGTTCCCAATATCGGCAGATTATGCTGGCCCGGCCGATCGTGCCGCTGTCCAACAAGGACATTGGGTATCTGCCCGGCGACATCCAGTCGAAGATCAGCCCGTACATGCAACCGCTCTATGATAACCTGGCGGTGATCCGCAGCCAATTTTCCGAGCAGAGCGAGATGGGGCTGTTGCTCGGCCGCCTGCTCGACGACAAGAAATTGGTAATCGAACCCCTGGCCTACATCCGGGGCCGCAGTCTGGTGAAGATGTACATGATCGTTGACGAGGCCCAGAACCTCACGCCGCACGAGGTCAAAACCATTATCACCCGGGCCGGCGAGCAGACCAAGGTGGTCTTTACCGGTGATATTCATCAGATCGACCATCCCTATCTCGACAGTCAATCCAATGGTTTGAGTCACCTCATTGAAAAGATGCGGGGGCAATCGCTCTACGCCCATATTAATTTAGAAAAAGGCGAGCGTTCCGAACTCGCCATGCTGGCCAGTGAATTGCTATGAAAACAAACCTTCCCGATCATTCCCTGGTGCGAGCCATCCTGCCGTTTGGACTGCTCATGCTGCTACTGGCAGTGGCCAGCCCGGCGTCCCAGCTCTTACGGTATCGCGAGCAGACCGGTGAGAGCAGCTTCACCTTTCTCTGGCGCTCGGAGCAGGACCGGACCGGGGTCACCATTACCCAGGATCAGGGGGACGAAACCTACAGCAGCGTCTGTACCCCGGAGGGAACGACCCTTTCCTGGCGTTACCTCCGTCGTCCGGATACCGATATCCGGGCAGAACGGATCGGGGACCGCATCCAGCTGAGCGGTCGCCTGGATGGCAAGGTGATTGACCAAAGCCGGACCATCGACGGTCGGCCCTGGTTCCAGCCGCTCTCCTTCTCGCTGCAACGGATGGTGGCCCGTGATGCGCAAACCGCCACGTTCTGGACCATTCGTCCGGATACCCTGGAGATAATCGCTATGAAGGCTGAGAAATTCGGCAGCGAACAACTGCCGAGGGGGGACTTTGGTCAGACAGCCGATAAGGTGGTGATCCGCCTTGATGGGCTGCTGTCCGGGGTTTGGCACGCTGATTATTGGTTCCGGCAAAGCGATAACCTCTTTGTCGGGTACCGGGGTACCCATGGCCCGCCTGGTACCCCGGAGACCTCCATTCATCTGATCACCCCTTAAGAGGGGCTGTGGTTCAGCAATTGATCGCTAGGTTGTCGAGAAACTGGCGGGTGCAGACTTCCCAGGAGTAACCGGCGGCAAAGTCCCGGCAACCGCTTCGTGGCACGGTCATGGCCCGCAGAGCGGCGGTGCGGAGATTGGTATCGAGGCAGCCGTTGATGCCCTCGCGAACGATATATTTCGGCCCGGTCACCGGAAAGGCGGCCACCGGTACGCCGCAGGCCATGGCCTCCAGCAGGACAATGCCGAAGGTGTCGGTCAAGCTCGGGAAAACAAAGACATCCGCCTGCGCCAGATGGACGGCCAGATCCTCTCCGCGTTTGGCCCCGGTGAAATTGACCTCCGGATAATCGCGGCGCAGCGTTTTCAGGGCCGGGCCGTCACCGATCACCCATTTTTTCCCCGGGAGTTCCAGATCAAGAAACGCTGGCAGGTTTTTTTCCATGGCCACGCGGCCGACATAAATAAAAAGCGGATGGGGAACGACCGTTGGCGATGGAAGCCGAGGTCGGAACAGGGTGGTGTCCACCCCTCGCGACCAGGGGACAAGATGGGTGAAATCCTTGGCCGCCAGCTCATCAATAATGGTCGGTGCCGCCATGGTTCGACTGGCTGGCCGATGAAAGCCCCGAATCAGGGCATAGCTCATGGCCAGCGGTACTGGGGCGCGCATGCGGACATATTCGGGAAATCGGGTGTGGTACGAGGTGGTAAAGGCCAGACCCAGTTTCCGGCAGGCGGCCCGGGCTGTCCAGCCCAATGGACCTTCGGTGGCGATATGAATCGCCGCAGGTCCAAATTCAGTGAGCATCCGACCGATGCTTGCCGGCGTAACCATGGAGAGTCTGATTTCTGGATAGGTGGGGCAGGGAAAAGTGTCGAACCGATCCGGGGTGATCATCATCACCTCATGCCCCCAGGCCTGCAGGGTCGCCGCCGTCCGACTCAGGGTCGTGACGACTCCGTTAATTTGGGGATGCCAGGCATCGGTTGCGATACAGATCTTCATAGTTTTTAACGGCGACCGCCTCCTCCAGAGGATATTGATTGCGCCACTCGACGATGCCGAGCTGGCCGGTGTGGTTTTCGGCAAGTGCTGTGCAGCTTTCCACCCAGTCGCCGGCATTGGTATAGAGCATGTTTTCAATCTCCCTGATTCCAGCCCGGTGGATGTGGCCGCAGATCAAACCTTCAACCTGATGTTCGACCGCCTTCCGGACGACCACCTTTTCAAACCGGCCCAGGACGTTAACCGCGATTTTTACCCGATGCTTCATCCAGGCAGAAAACGACCACTGCTTTCGGTGGGTCTGGCGTCGCTTCAGGTTCAGGCGGCTGTTAATGATCAGCAGAATTTCGTAGATCGTACTGCCGATACTGGCCAGCCAGGGGCAGTGCTGAACGACCGGGTCGAAGGTGTCGCCGTGCAGAACCAGATAGCGGTGACCGTCGACGGTCTCATGGATCACCTGGTTTTGGATATGGATGTTGTTGAAGGTGCTGCCGTCGAATTTTCGCAGCATATGGTCGTGATTGCCGGGCAGATAGAAAACCTTGGTGCCGTTTTCGGCTTTTTCCAGGATCGTTTTGACGATTCGGTCATTGACTTGGGGCCAGTGCCATTTTTTCTGGGCCTGAAGCAGGTCGAAAATATCCCCTACCAAATAGAGGAATTCGGATTCGCTCTGCTGGAGAAAATCGAGCAACTGTTCGTTCTCCAGGTTTTGGGTACCAAGGTGGAGGTCGGATATCCAGATGGATCGAAAATGAAGTCGCGGCATGAGTCCCTCCTACGGGTGTGCGCCGGTTGCGGGGCAGAAGCAGGCGGATGTTCAAACCCATTTCTGCTGTCTTGCCCAAGCATACCTCCCCCCTATTATGTGCCGGTCATGATCCGATTTTTTTCCGGTTGGCGGATTGTTTTGATTAGATTGGGGCGTTCGCCCTTCAAGGGAAAAAGCTGTTGTCGGTTGAGCGCTCAGATGCGATCCAGCCGCACGGTAAACGAGAGGGTGGCCTCGGTGACCATGCTGCGGCCAAAGACCAAGAAAAGACAGAACCAGAGCAGCTGCAGGCCGAGGAGCAGCAAGGGATCGAGCAGCAGGCGCAGCCCGGCGGCAATGGCAGGCAGTGGCAGCGGGGAAGAGGACGGCAGCAGGCAGAGCCCGCAGCCGTAGACAATCGCCGCTAGGCTCATCTTCTGATAGGCAGAGATACTGGTGAATCCCCGGAAATCGGCACGGAGTGTTTCCGAGAGCACACGCCATACCTGGGAGACCAACAGGGTGAGGAGAAAAGCGCTCCGGTACCGCCCTTGGAGAAAGAGATGGCAGCCGAACAGGGCGGTGGCGGTGTAGAGTAAACAGGTCAGCCCCTGGACCGGCACCAGTTTGACCCCGGCAAACCCTCCCTCGTAGACCGCTTTTTTGGTCGTCCCGACAAAGACAAAGGCCAGGCGATCAAACAGCCGCGAAGCAAGAGAACCACACTGGTGCAGCGGTTTGCCGTAACAACAGCCGAAACTGATGCAGGCCAGCCGGCCGAGACCCTCGCCTAGGATATAGCCGATCCCGAGTGCAGCCAGCGTTACCTCCATGTTAAGCAGCGGAACGCCCAGCAGCAAACAGCCGCTGTTGACCAGGAGGATGAGTAACGGCATGGCCGCCAGTCCGCAGAAAAACGAACCGCCGATCGTAAAGGTGTATTGTTTTTTTTCCACCAGTCGAGCCACCAGCCGCGCCGCAGGCAGACAAAGACCCACGATCAGGGCGAGCAGCACCACCACCGGCGCCGCGTCGGCATGGGCCGCAACCGCGAGGATGAGGACGAAGAGAACGGCAATGGTAATCGCAGAGGCGGTCAGCGCCCCATAGGCGGTGAAGTTGATCCCGCGCCATTGGGAACCGCTTCTCCTGGCAACTGGCACCGAAGCCAGCACCTGATAGCGATCACCGGGCAAGAGCCGCCAGCCGAGCACGATCAGCAGGGTGAAAAGGGAGGCGGCCGTAAGGAGGAAAAGCCCTTCGTTCATGGTCTCATCCTCCGGAAGGCTCGCGGGATTGGTGGTGCGGGCTGCAGGCTGTCGGCGGCTCGCCCCGGACGCTTGACGGCAATGGTCGAGCGGACCTTGACATCGGTTTCCACCAACGGCCGGCCCAAGCCGGAAGAGAACCGACTCTGCACGTCTCGGCGAACCACGTTTTTACGTAGATCCTCACAAAAAACGATGGCGTCCTTTTCAAAGAGGAGGATGTCGGTGGAACTGCCGGGTCGGTACAGGCTTTTGGGGCAGCCTTTGGTGAGGTGCATGCCCTTGACCACCGGTGCGGGATGGTCGTATTCGGAGGCCGAGTAGCATTGGACGATATCGCCGATCATCAGGGCCACGACCTCGATCATCGCCACCAGGCCAATGTCGCTGCCGCCCTCCACGTCGGTATCGATGATCGTAACTATCCGCCGGTTCTTGGCATGGAGCGAGGCCAGGGCGATCAATGCTTGCGGATTGCAGGAGTGATAGTCGCCTTCGAGTTCATAAATGTCGACCACTTCGCCACTGACCGGGACATGATTATAATGGTATTTATCCGGGGTCAGGCGGAATAGAGCAAACTCGCCCCCCGCAAAAGACGCATGCCACGGCGAGTCGCCCAGCAACTCCATGGTCGAGAAAAATTTCCCCTTGATAAACAGCTCCGGGGTTTCTTCCAGGGTGCCGATCAGGACCTTGGCATCGGCGGGGGCGGCAATGGCCCGGGGATCGGGATCCATGGGGCGACAGTCCCAATACCGAATCCGCCGTTCGAAGACCTGACGGGCGGTGGTGAAGCTGTGATGCGGGGCCAGGCATTCCCGCCAGTCGACCCCCATTCGCTTGAGCAACGCCAATCCTCGGTCATGGCAGAGCGGGAGATTGAGGTCGAAATGGAGGAAGCCCAGCCAGCCGGACATCCGTTTTGAGGTCAGTGCCTGGAACAGGCTGGGGGCATGTTCGCGTAAACGGTTATAGAGCAGGGCGATGGTCCGGTCGGCGATGAGCTTCTCGCAGACGATGGCGCCGGTCTCGCGGGCTATGTACTGATGTGCCATAAATTTTCTCCGTTTTCGGTTTACTCTTCGCCGCTCGTCTGTCGTTCCCCGTGCACGATCAACAGGGTCAGAAGAATGAGGGCATGGATTTCTTGGTCCGTGGCCTCGCCGGCCAGCACCCGACTGCCGGTTTCCCGGATGAAGAGGGCGGCCGGGGCCCCGCCGGTTAACCGGTGTTTCAGTGCCACTACTTCGGGATCGCGGCATTGGTCAAGGCGGCGGCCGTCCTGCACCAAAGTTTCCAGACCATTGGCCAGATGCAGGTTGCAGAGGTCTTTGCGGTAATAGGTTTCCACCGCCCGGTTGAAAGCGCCGGCCTCGACCTGCATCGGATCGATGGCTCGGCCATGCCGGTTGAGAATAGCCCCGGTCAATCGCTGGGCCGCTGTTGGCAAGGCCCCCTTGAGCATAGCCTCCAAGGTGTCAAAGGTTTCGTTTACCCCTTTCGCCTCGCCGATTCCGCCGCAGTCATGCTTCAGCAGGTCGAGGCAGGCCTGCTGATAGGCCGCCACCTCGACGCGCAAATAACCCTTGTAGCGTCGGCTGGGACGCTGCCGTTCCACCAGGGTGAGGATCCGTTGCAGCACCATATTCTTGGTGTCGGCGCGAATGAAGACCGTGGGGATGCCGATGGCCGCGGCGAAAAAAATCTGCCGCCGTTC
>CAIMMA010000110.1 GCA_903842475.1 uncultured bacterium | reverse complement strand
TGCGCAGCGGTTCGTCCCCCTTGAAAAATCCGGAGATCCGTTGATCACTGGGGGCGGTGTTGAAATACTCGGGATTGGTGTCGTGGGGATAATGGGGCCAGCGGCTTTTCAGCCAGGTGTCGTTAAACGTCCCCAGATAGCGTTTTCTTTGCGGCCAAAAGGGGTTCAAGGCGTTGAATCCGGCAGGCTCGGGCCGATCGTTAGGCGATACCACCAGATTCCCCGGATCCTGTACCGGCGGCACAGGTATCCCGCCGGTCTCGTCCGTTGCCAACCCCACACCGTTTGGGTTAGGTTCCCAACCTGGTCCGCCGAAGGCATTGGTCCATCTGAGCGGCATCTCCCGGAATGGTTCCGGGACGGAGGGAACCCCCACCGCGTTCCAGTATCTGGTCCCGCTCACATGCAGGGTTTTGGAATAACCGGCAACTGCGGCGCTCACCTGCAGACCGGTTACCGCCTCGGACGCATGGCAGCTCCCATAGACCAGAAACTCGCCCCGTTGTTTGGGATACCCCGTATCCAGGGCTTCTTCTTCGCCCAGTTCCGCTGCCACGGTTTTCCACATCGCGGTTTCTTTAAGAAGGCGACCGGGCGGAGTGGGTTCAAGGGGGAAACAGGCCATGGCCGCCACGGAGATACAGCAATCGTCGCCTAACACGCATGGGGTGAAGAGCAGGGCAAGAGTGTCGGGCTTGATGATCTTCATGTATTTTCTTTCCTTGGATAGGCGGTGGCTAACAACAAATCAGCAGAATCTTAAACACACCGGGTTGCCTGCAAAATAATGAGCAGGCTGCCACAACGCCCCTGCTGCATCATTTGCGGGCAACCCGGTTTATAATGCATTCTCCCATTCAGGAGAAGATCATGCTGAAGCAGCCATCGGCGCCAATATCAAGATTGACGGCCGAGGGCATGCCGCCGGTGGTCATGTGCGCCAGGATCTCCTGCGAAAGTTGCGGCATGATGGTGCCGCGAACAATGTAGTCGATGTTGCGGGCGCCGGTTTCCACCTCGGTACAGCGGGCGGCGATGGTCTCCACCACTGCTTCCGAATAGCTGAGTTTCATCTTGTTGTTGTTCAGCAGTTGTTTGGCCATCTTGTTGAGTTTCAGCCTGACAATACCGCTCATCGCCGACGTGTCCAGTGTCAGGAATGGGACGATGTTCATCCGCGCCAGCAGCGCTGGTTTGAACCAGTTGGACAGTATCGGGCGAATCGCCGGGACCAGCACATCCATACCGGGACGCTGGCCGTCGCGGGTCATCTCGGTGATGATGTCGGTTGCCAGATTGCTGGTCAGGAAGAGGATCGTGTTTCGGAAGTTAATCTCACGCCCTTCGCCGTCGCCCATGACCCCTTTGTCGAATACCTGATAAAAGAGGTTGAGCACATCCGGATGGGCCTTTTCCACCTCGTCCAACAGCACCACACAGTACGGCCGATTACGCACCGCCTCGGTGAGCATGCCGCCTTCCCCGTAGCCCACATAGCCGGGAGGCGAGCCGATCAGGCGGCTGACGGTGTGTTTTTCCTGGAATTCACTCATGTTGACGGTGACCGTGTACTGTTCGCCACCAAACATCATGTCGGCCACGGTAAGCGCGGTTTCGGTCTTGCCGACGCCGCTGGGACCGACAAATAAAAAGACTCCCATCGGCTGATTGGGATCGGCGATGCCGGATTTGGTCGATTTCATCACTTCGCTGACAATGGTAAGGGCGTGATCCTGGCCTTTGATACGGGCCTGGAGTTCTTCTTCCATCCGCAGCACGCTATGCGACTGGTCACGCAGCACCTTACCCAAGGGAATACCGGTCCAGTCAGAGACGACCAGGGCGACCACATCCGGATCAACCTCATACTTGACCATCGGCTCATCCTTCTGGATGTCAGCCAGTTCAGCCATGGCAGCCACCAGTTCTTTTTCCAGCTCTTCCTGGGTGGCCGGTGCTTCTCCTGCTTCGGTGGCCGCTTCTGCTTCTGCGGTAACCCCCTTTTTCTTCAACGCCGCCAGACTGTTTCGCAAGGCAACGACCTGGTCCACCGCCGTTTT